>NZ_JBHYVB010000014.1:0-10891 GCF_042750115.1 Streptomyces sp. NPDC059455 | reverse complement strand
GGTCTCGCGGGCGGGCTCTCGTCGCGTCCTGCCGCCTTGTTTTCGCCTGCGGGCGCCGTCTGGCCCGCTCCCCGGGGGGGGGCGCCCCCGTCGCGTTGGGTGGGCAGGGGGTGCGTCGCGGTGTTGCGTTGTCGATAAATTCCCTGACATTCCGCGCATTTCGCCCCCGAGCGTCAACACTCCGAACGCCAAGAGTGGGTTTCCATCACCCGGCCTGGTGACTGAATGTCGCCAAATCGTCGCTCCTCGCTACGATCACCGCGTACCGCAGTTCCGCACCACCCACTCCGTACCACCCACCCGCGAGGAACCACCCCGTGAACCACGCAGCCCGCCGCATCGGCAGAACGCTCGCCCTCGTCCTCCCCGTCGTGCTCGTCCTCTCCGGCACCCTCGCGGTCACCCGCGTCCCCTGGGCCTCGCCGAGCGCCGAGTCGCAGATCCTCACCGCCTCCTCCGACCGGGCGTCCACCCATGCCACCCACCGGGCCCCGCATGAGCTGCTGCGCGACCGGCTGCTCGCCGAGCTCCAGGAGAAGAACCCCTCCGTGGCGCTCACCCACCTCCAGGTGGCGACGGCCGAACGGCCCTCACTCGCCAAGCACTGCGCCTCCATCGCCCGTGCGCTCGGCCGGGCCGCGGTCGCCAAGTACGGCGGTGTGAGCCGCGCCCAGGCGTACGCACGGCCCGTCTGCGACACCTCGTTCGCGTCCGGGACCACCCAGGCGTACCGCTGACCGCGCCCCACGCCGTACCGCCGGGGCTCTTCCCGCCCTTCCCGCCCTTCCTGTCCTTCCCGCCCTTCCTGTCCTTCCCGCCCTTCTCATCCTTCCTGTCCTTCCCACCCTTGTTCTCGCTCCGGCTCCGCCTGTGGCGGTCCCCGCACCGCATATGGTGCGGTTCATGAGCGATGACGACGCGCGCAGGCCCGGGCATCACCACCAGACCGCGCGCCCCACACAGGCCGTCGTCCTGGCCGGAGGCCAGGGCTCACGGCTGCGTCCGTACACCGACGACCGACCCAAGCCGATGGTCGAGATCCCGGGCACCGGGACTCCGATCATCGGCCACCAGCTGGCCTGGCTGGCCGCCGAGGGCGTCACCGACGCCGTGGTCTCCTGCGGCCACCTCGCCGCCGTCCTCCAGGACTGGCTCGAGGCGGCGGAACTGCCGCTGCGGGTGAGGACCGTCGTCGAGAAGGAGCCACTGGGGCGCGGCGGCGGCCTGAAGTTCGCCGCCGCCAGGCTTCCGGAGCCCGACCAGCCCTGGTACGCCACCAACGGCGACATCTGGACCCGCTTCTCGCTCCGCGACATGGCGGACTTCCACGACGAGCGCGGCGCCACCGCCACGCTCGCCCTCGCCCGGCCGCGCATTCCGTGGGGGGCGGTGGAGACCAACGAGTTCGGCCACGTCCTGGACTTCATCGAGTCGCCGCCCTCGCCGTACCTCATCAACGCGGGCGTCTACGTCTTCTCCGCCGCCTTCACCGCGCTGCTGCCCGACCGGGGCGACCACGAACGCACCACCTTCCCGCGCCTGGCGCGGGAACGTCGGCTGGCGGGCTTCCCACTGCCCCAGGGCGCGTACTGGCGGGCCATCGACACGGCCAAGGACCTGACCGAAGCCGCCAAGGAACTGGCCGCGGGCCCCCCGCCCCACGGCCACGGCCCCTTCGGCACAACCCCTGTGCCACACGGCTGAGCCCTGGATGCGCGGCGGTGCGGCGCCGACAGGGTTGGGCGCTCAACGTCCACCCGGCGGTCCGCCGTCCGCCCACCCGACGGACCGTGACGCCTGCGGGGGGCTGTTCCCCTCCCCTCCCCGCCCCCTTCCGAAACTGGGGCTCCGCCCCAGCCCCCGGGCCCTGCCACGCAGCGCAGCGCTATGCGGCTCCGCCGCGTGCGGGGCTCCGCCGCCTGAGGGCACCGCCGCTTGGACCCCGGAGCCCAGGGGCGAAGCCCCTGCCGCGCGGGAAGGGGCGGGGAGGCGAAAGACCCGCTGACCCCGCCGGCCCGCCGGCCCAGCGTGCGCCGGCCAGGCCCGGCCCAGCCGCCAGGCCCAGCCATCCTGGCGTGCCGGCGTGCAAGGGGTATCCGGGGCTCCCCCGAGTTCGGGGTACAGGGGCGAAGCCCCTGCCGCGTGGCCCGCCGGACACGCCTAGGCGCGGGCGCCGTGGTCGGCGGCCGTCACGGGCATCGCGGCCGTCACGGGCATCGCGGCCCTCTCGGGCGTCGGTGGGGGCCCTGGTGGGGGCCCTGGCGCGGGAGCGGGGGCGTGCTCAGCCGAGGAGGCCGCCCAGGGCGGCTTCCTCGGCGGCCGGGTCGCTGTAGTTGTACGTGTTGTCCTCCGGGGGCCCGCCCTCCGGGCCGCCCCCCGACAGGCCGCCGCCGGCGCCGCCCAGCGAGGACGGGCCCGGCGCCGTCGGGGCGAGGGGGTGGCGCGGGGAGCGGGGGGTCGTCCCCAGGCCCGGACGGGGCCGGGATGCGCCGCTGGGGCGGCCGGACCTGCCGGACGCCGAATCCGTCGCGCTCGGCACCCCGGACGAGGACGTCGATGCCGAGGAGTCCGAGGCGGACGGCTCGGGGCGGTGCGACAGCCGCTCGCGCGGCGACGGCGCGCCCGCCGTGCCGCCGCCCGTGCCCGCCGTTCCGCGCTGCCCGCCGCGCGGGCTCTCCGCGGGCTTGCTGGGCAGCGGCGAGCCGGGCAGGTTGTTCGTCGGCATATCGCTCGGCTCCGGCGCCTTCACGACCTCCGAGGACCGTACGGCGGCGCCCAGCATCGAGCCCACCAGCAGCGTCAGCCCGGCGACCACCATCGCCATCACGCCGCCGCGGCGCAGCACCCGGCGCCGCAGTTCCCACAGTTCGGCCCGGGGGCCGAGCCGCCGCCACGCCTCGCCGGCGAGGCGGCCGTCCACCGAGTAGACCGGCGCGCCCGCGATGATCAGCGGGCTCCAGGCGGCGAGGTAGATGATGTCGGGCGCGTCGTAGACCGGCACCGTACGCCAGCTCACGGTGACGATCAGCGCGGCGGACAGCAGCGCGCCGAACGAGGCGGCCAGCCGCTGCCACAGCCCGAGCACGGTGAGCACCCCGACCACGATCTGCAGGAACGCCACGGTCAGCCCGGCGCCCACCGGATGCTCCAGCGCCAGGTCGCGCAGCGGCTCGGCGATCGGCCAGGGGTGCAGCCTGCGCAGCCAGGTGACCATCGAGCCGCGCTCGCCGCCGTCGAAGTAGACGGGGTCGGAGAGCTTGCCCATCCCGCCGTAGACGGAGATGAAGCCGAGGAAGATGCGCAGCGGGAGCAGGACGACGCCGAGGTTCATCCGGCGCCCGGGGTAGTAGGCGTGGCGTACGGACTCGGAGTGGCGGCGCGGGCGCGGAACCGCGGCGCGCCGCGACTCGTCCCGCTCGCCGTCGTGGGCGCCCGGCCGTCCGGAGGACGCGCCGCGCCGCTCCGCCCCGGCCGCCCTGGCCACCGCGCTATCCGTGCCCGCTCGGCGCGGTCCGCGCGCTCCGCCCGTCTCGGCCGGGCCGTTCGCGCCCGGACGCCGCCGCCCGCCGGACGGCCGGGGCACGCTCTCCGTACGCGGGTTGCGCGGGCCGATGACCGTGGGCGCGGTGTCGTCGTCGAAGGCGATCCGCGGCAGCACCTGCGTGGCGCCCACGTCCTCGGCGCCCTCGCCCGGCCGGGAACGGCCCAAACCATCGTTCAGGCCATCGGACAGGCTGTCGGTCAAACCCTCGGAGGAGTACCGCACGGCCTGCAGCAGCCGGGTCGCCGCGGTGTCCCCGCCGGGGCGGGTACGGCCGCTCCACACCACGGGCGGCCGACGCCGGCCGGGGGCCGGGACGCGGGTGAGCCGGGCCGTGTCCGTCAGCGTGTTGCTGACGACCGGGACGCTGAGCTGCACCCGGAAGCTCGGGGCATTGACGGCGACCTGCGCCGGATCGCATGGCACCTTGGCCATGGTCAGCTGTGGTTCGTCGTCGAATCCCCCCGCGCGTCCCGCCAGGGGCGAAGGCATGCGGGCTTTTCTGGTCTCCACGTCCAACTAACCGAGTGACGGACGGGAAAGACACTGCCGGGGACGTCCCGATCTGTCCGAGGCCCGTCAAGATCATCGGCCGGAGGGCGCATGACGGCCCGGGACACCCACGCCCCGGCCCACACCCGCGCCGGACCCGCCCACGCCCGGCGGCGCACATCTCACGCCCGGCGGCGCACCGTCCACGCCCGCGCCAGACCTGCCCACGCCCGGCAGCACACTGCTCACGCTCACGCCCGCGCCAGACCTGCCCACGCCCATCGGCGCACTGCTCACGCCCGCGCCGAACCCGCCCACACTCACGCCCGGCGGCGCACATCTCACGCCCGGCGGCGCACCGTCCACGCCCGCGCCAGACCTGCCCACGCCCGGCAGCACGCCACCCACGCCCGCGCCAGGCCTGCCCACGCCCGACAGCGCACCGCCCACGCCCACACCAGGCAGCGCACCGCTCACGCCAGGGTCAGCCCCGGCGGCGTGCCGCCTCGTACAGGACGACGCCCGCCGCCACGCCCGCGTTCAGCGACTCCGCGCCGCCCGGCATCGGAATCCGCACCCGCAGATCGCAGGTCTCGCCCACCAGCCGCGACAGCCCCTTGCCCTCGCTGCCGACGACGATCACGACCGGGCCGTCCAGCACGTCGAGGTCCTGCAGCTCGACATCGCCGTCCGCCGCCAGCCCGACCACCGTCAGGCCCGCCTTCTGGTAGGCCTCCAGGGTCCGGGTGAGGTTGGTCGCGCGGGCGACCGGGGTGCGGGCGGCGGTGCCCGCGGAGGTCTTCCAGGCGCCCGCGGTCATTCCGGCCGCGCGCCGCTCCGGTACGACCACGCCATGGCCACCGAAAGCGGACACCGAGCGGACCACCGCGCCCAGGTTGCGCGGATCCGTGACGCCGTCGAGGGCGACGATCAGCGGGTCCTCGCCCTCGTCGAAGGCGGCCGCGCTCAGGTCCTCAGGATGGGCGTACTCGTACGGCGGGACCTGGAGCACCAGGCCCTGGTGGTTCAGCCCGTTCGTCATCCGGTCCAGCTCGGCCTTGGGCGCCTCCATGAGGTGGATGCCGCCGCGGTCGGCCGCGACCTTCAGCGCCTCGCGCACCCGGTCGTCGCTGTCGATGAACTGCTGCACGTACAGCGTGTTCGCCGGAACGCCCTCGCGCAGCGCCTCGAACACCGGGTTACGGCCCACCACCAGCTCGTTCGAGCCCTTGCCGCCGCGCCGCGGGACGGGGCGCTTGGCGGCCTGGCGGGCGCGGGCGTTGGCCATCCGCTGCTTGGTGTGTCCCTTGCGCATCTCGGCGGGCGGGGTGGGCCCCTTGCCCTCGAGGCCGCGGCGCCGCTTACCGCCGCTGCCGACCGTCGCGCCCTTCTTGTTGCTGGTACGGCGGTTCCTGCGCTGGCTGTTGCCGGCCATGAATGTCACCTGTCTCTTCACTGCTCAGCGCTGCTCGGCAAACGGCAACGGAAAAACGTCGAACGCCACACGCGTCTACGGTCGTACGGTCGTATGTACGGTCACAAGTGTGCCGCCCGACGCGGCGGGCGGCACAAACAGCGAGGTCAGCGGTTGCCCAGCTCCCAGCGCGGCCCGGACGGGGTGTCCTCGATCACCAGACCCGACTGCTGGAGCTGATCGCGGATCGCGTCCGCCGTCGCGTAGTCCTTACGGGCCCGCGCGGCCTGCCGCTGCTCCAGGACCAGCCGGACGAGGGAATCGACCACGCCGTGCAGATCCTCACCCCGGTCCGATCCGCCCGCCCAGTGCTCATCGAGCGGATCGAGGCCCAGCACGCCCAGCATGGCCCGCACCTCGGCGAGCCGGGCCACCGCCGCCTCCTTGTCGTCGGCGGTCAGGGCGGAGTTCCCCTGGCGGACGGTGGTGTGGACGACCGCGAGCGCCTGCGGCACCCCGAGGTCGTCGTCCATCGCCTCGGCGAAGGCGGGCGGCACCTCGGCGGCGGGCTCGACGTTCCCGGCCTTCTCCACCACGCGCTGGATGAAGCCCTCGATCCGCGCGAACGCGGACTCGGCCTCGCGCAGGGCCTCCTCGCTGTACTCGATCATCGACCGGTAGTGCGGGGTGCCCAGGTAGTAGCGGAGCACGATCGGACGCCAGCGCTTGACCATCTCGGAGACCAGCACCGAATTCCCGAGCGACTTGCTCATCTTCTCGCCGCTCATGGTCACCCAGGCGTTGTGCGCCCAATAGGCGGCGAAGTCGTCGCCGAACGCCTTGGCCTGCGCGATCTCGTTCTCATGGTGCGGGAAGATCAAGTCGACGCCGCCGCCGTGGATGTCGAAGGCGCGCCCCAGGTACTTGTGCGCCATCGCCGAGCACTCCAGGTGCCAGCCGGGACGGCCGCGCCCCCACGGGGTCTCCCAGCTGGGCTCCCCCGGCTTCGCCGCCTTCCACATGGCGAAATCGCGCGGGTCGCGCTTGCCGGTCTCGCCCTCGCCGGAGGGCTGGCGCAGTCCGTCCAGATCCTGGTTGGAGAGCTTTAGATACTCGGGGAACGAGCGCACATCGAAGTAGACATTGCCCTCGGCGGCATACGCATGACCCCGGTCGATCAGCTCCCGCATCATCTCGATCATCTCGGGGACATGACCGGTCGCCCGCGGCTCATAGGTCACGGGCAGGCAGCCGAGGATGTCGTACGCCTGGTTGAAGGCGCGCTCGTTCTCGTAGCCGATCGCCCACCAGGGGCGCTTCTGCTCCGCCGACTTCGCGATGATCTTGTCGTCGATATCCGTGACATTGCGGATGAACGTCACGTCATAGCCACGGTGGGCGAACCAGCGGCGCATGATGTCGAAATTCAGCCCCGACCTGATGTGCCCGATATGCGGGGCGGCCTGCACGGTCGCGCCACACAGGTAGATCGAGACGCAGCCCGGCTGGAGCGGGATGAAGTCACGGATCTGCCGGGCGCTGGTGTCGTACAGGCGAATAGTCACGCATCAAGGGTAGTGGGAAGAGAACAGTGCCCCGCGCCCCTTCCCCTACGGGGACACAGAAGCGTGACACTCGGGACGCGGGTGACACTCCGGACGCACCCGCGCGCCCGTCCTGAACGCCTGAACGCCTGAACGCCAGAACGCCAGAACGCCGGGCCACCGGAACGCCGGAACACCGACGCCAGCGCCGGAGCACTCGCGCCCCCGCGCGGACTACCCGCGCGGACTATCCGGTCGCCTCTACCGCCGGAACACGAGCGCCGTCGCGATCGCCGCGAGCCCCTCGGCGCGGCCGGTCAGACCCAGCCCGTCCGTGGTGGTACCGGACACCGAGACGGGGGCGCCCACGGCCGCCGTCAGCGCCTTCGTCGCCTCTTCGCGCCGTTTGCCGATCTTCGGGCGTACGCCGATCACCTGGATCGCCACATTGCCGATCCCGAAGCCCGCGTCCCGGACGATCCGGGCGGCCTCGGCGAGCAGCGTGGTGCCGGCCGCGCCGGACCACTCGGGGCGGCCGGTGCCGAAATGGGCGCCGAGATCGCCGAGCCCGGCGGCGGAGAACAGCGCGTCACAGGCGGCGTGCGCGGCCACATCGCCGTCGGAGTGCCCGGCGAGTCCGTACTCCTCGCCCTCCCACAGCAGCCCGGCGCACCACAGCTCACGGCCCTTCTCGAAGGCGTGCACATCCGTGCCGATGCCCACCAGGGGGAGCATCGCCGCGTCAGAAGCCATCGTTCGCCCTCCTGCGGGCCAGGACCGCCTCGGCCAGCACCAGGTCCAGCGGGCGGGTCACCTTGAAAGCCTCCTCGTGGCCGGGGACGACCACGACCTCGACGCCGAGCCGCTCCACCATGCCCGCGTCGTCCGTCGCGCCCTCGCCCTCCAGGACGATCTTCTCGTGGGCGGCCACGAGCGTGGCGCGGTCGAACCCCTGCGGGGTCTGGACGGCGCGCAGCAGCGCGCGCTCGGGAGTGCCGACCACCGGCTCGGGCTCACCGGCCCGCTCCCCGGTGCGCGGCTCGACCTGCTTCACGGTGTCGGCCAGCGGCAGCGCCGGGACGACGGCGGGCGCCCCGTCCCGTACGGCGGCGACGACCGCGTCCACCGTGTCCACGGGCACCAGCGGCCGCGCCGCGTCGTGCACCAGCACGGTGGTGACGTTCTCGGGGACGGCGGCCAGCCCCTTGCGCACCGACTCCTGGCGGGTCTCGCCGCCGGGCACGACGACCACCTCGGTGCTGTCGCCGAGGCTGCCGCTCAGCGGATACGCGTCCAGCAGCCGCCGCACCTCGTCGGCGCCGTCCGGCGGGGCGACCACGACGACAAGGGAGACGGAACGGGATCCGGCCATCGCCCGTACGGCGTGGACGAGCATGGGCGTGCCGCTCAGCGGGCGCAGCGCCTTGGGGGCGCCCGGGCCCAGCCGCACTCCGCGGCCCGCGGCGGGGATCACGGCGGCGGTGCGGGCGGTTCGCCCGGACGCGCCGGAGCCGCCGTGATCCGGTGTTGCGGACATTGAGTTGGCGTTCAGGTTTGCTTCCTCAGCCGAAATGGGTATGGCCACAGCGTGCCGGGCGCGATGCCCCGACCGGCCCCTTCCGTGACGACTGGTCGAGCCAGCTGCCCGGGCCCGGCACACCTACACCGCGCATCGTGCGCGCGGTGGCGCATCGGCACCAGGTGCGATGTACCACCAGGTGCGATGGACCGGGGGCTCGGAGATCGCTCGGGGGATCAAAGGAGATCGCCCAGGGGGGTCAATGACGTCCAGGTCAATGACATCCCAGGTCAATGACATCGGGGATCAATGACGTCCGGCACGTACGCATGCCGCAGCGCCCGGCGACAGACGATTTAGCGGGAATTCACGTCTGAGTCACTCGGGCACCACGGCATTGATTTGTCAGGACGCGAGAACCTCGTCGAGCAGGGCCTCGGCCTTGTCCTCGTTGGTGCTCTCGGCGAGAGCGAGCTCGCTCACCAGGATCTGGCGGGCCTTGGCGAGCATGCGCTTCTCACCAGCGGAGAGTCCGCGCTCACGCTCTCGGCGCCACAGGTCACGCACGACCTCGGCAACCTTGATCACATCGCCGGAGGCGAGCTTCTCGAGATTTGCCTTGTAGCGACGGGACCAGTTCGTCGGTTCTTCCGCATACGGTGCACGCAGCACCTCGAAGACCCGATCCAGCCCGTCCTGGCCGACCACATCACGCACACCGACGAACTCCGCATTGTCCGCCGGCACACGAACCGTCAGGTCACCCTGAGCGACCTTCAGCACCAAGTAGGTCTTGTCCACGCCTTTGATCTGGCGAGTTTCGATGGCCTCGATCAGCGCGGCCCCGTGATGGGGATAGACCACGGTGTCGCCAACCTTGAACGTCATGTGACAGGTACCCCTTCCGTGGCTATCCAGGGTAACACGGGAACGCCTTCTTCTGAATGGCGTTTTCGCAGGTCAGGGCATATCTCGGGGCTTGACAAGTGCGGCAGGGACGTGCTGCACGAGGCCTGCGGAACCGGGTATTCGCAGGTGGGAGCCGCTGTCCGGGCACCCCGAAACCCACCCGTTACGCGTCGGAAGAAGCCCGGACGAGTGGCCCTACGTCCCGTTTTGCCGGAGTCCAGTCGATGGACTTCCGCTACTCCGTTCGGATCAGGAGCGAGGGATCCGGCCCCGATTCGCGAATTGATCACAGAGATGATCACGCAGAGCGGATCAACTCTGTGATCAATTCTCGGACATGCATGGATTCCTTACCGATAATCTCCCGCGCGGCCGGCCGAGCCGATATTCGGGACTTCGGGACGGCGCCGTACGGACCGCGTAACGCACGCGGGAAGCGCGCCGGAACCATGCCCGAACCACACCGGAACCGCGCCGGAACCGCGCCGGAACCACCCCGGAACCGCGCCGGAACCGCGCCGGAACCGCGCCGGAACCGGCAGCGTACGGGCGTGCCGCCCCGGGGCCGATCGCCTTGGGGCGGGTCGGGTGCGGGCCGAAGAGGGCGGATCGGTAATCTAAGCGCGCTGATCCAACCTTTACCTCGTCCTAGGAGATGCCGCCGCCGTGAGCAGCAGCCTTCGACGCGGCGCCCTCGCCGCAGCCGCCATCGTGGTCTCGATCGCCCCGCTCTCCGCCTGCGCGGCGGGGAACGACGCGCAGACCCTGCAGGTCAAGCCCGACAACGCCGCGACGTCCGTCGGGGACATCAAGATCCAGAACGCCACCGTGGTGACCCAGCCGGACCGCACGGCCAAGGGCCCGGCCGTCGTCACCGGCCGGATCTTCAACAACGGCAAGAACGACCAGACCGTCAAGGCCATCACCCTCCCCGGCACCAGCGCTCAGGTGAAGCTCTCCCCGGCCAAGGGCAAGGGCCCGGTCGTGGTCCCGCACGGCGGCTCGGTGGCCTTCGGCGGCGAGGGCAACGCGTCCGCCGTCGTCAGCGACGGGCGCGAGGCCACCCAGGACGGCAACGCGCAGCGGGTCGTCTTCGACCTCAGCTCGACCGGCGACATCCCGATCACCGCGTTCGTGGTCCCGGCGAAGAGCTACTTCAAGGGCTGGGGCCCGTCCGAGCTGCCGACCGCCAAGCCGTCGGGCTCGGCGACGCCCAGCGGCAAGCCGAGTGGTACGCCCAGTGGCACCGCCAGTGGTACGCCCAGTGGCACCCCGTCCGGCACGGCGAGCGGCCAGCCCGGCGGCGAGGAGAGCAGCGGCACCCCGAACGGCATCGCGTCCGGCGAGCCCAACCCGAACGGCGGCGGTCACTGAGAGCCCGGCGGCGGGTCTCCGCGGGTCTCTGAGACCCGCCCAGGCATGCGGAGACCCGCCCAGGCATGCGCGAGGGCGGCCCTGGACCTTTCCAGGGC
>NZ_JBHYVB010000013.1:100896-104862 GCF_042750115.1 Streptomyces sp. NPDC059455 | reverse complement strand
CGACCGGCCGTCCGCGCCCCTTCTCGACCCGGGTCTCGCCCCCGCCGGCCGGGCCCCCCCGCGTTCCATATGGGCCGAGGCCCGCCCCGGAGGTCAGGGGTGGATGACCGCCTTGATGCAGCCGCGGTCGTCCCGGACGGCGTCGAGGGCCGCGCCGTACGAGTCCAGCCCGAACCGATGCGTGATCATGCCGTCGGTGCGCACCCGGCCCGTGCGCAGGACCCGCAGCGCGCGATCGAAGCTGAACGCCTGGGTGAAGGATCCGCGGATGGTCAGCTCCCGGCTGAAGATCTCGTGCGGGGAGAGTTCGACGCGCTCCCGCTCCCCGGCCATGCCGTAGAGGAAGACGGTCCCGCCGTCGCGGGTCAGCGGCAGACACTGCTCGATCACGGTGAGGGCGCCGGTCGCGTCGACGACGGTGTCGAAACCGTCGGGTGCCAGGGCGCGCAGCGCCCCGAGGGAGGCCGAGGAGTCGTCGCGGTCCATGACCACCGTCTCGTCGGCGCCGAAGTCCCGGGCCAGTCTCAGCTTGGCCTCGGTCGGCGCCGCGACGGTCACCCGCCCCGCGCCGCTGCCCGCCAGCAGCTGCGCGAGCAGCAGCCCCGTGGTGCCGGCGCCGAAGACGAGAACATCGCTGCCGGGCTGTGGGGCGAGCACATCCATGCCGTGCACGGCACACGCGACGGGCTCGGCGAAGGCCACCACGTCCAGGGGGATGTCATCGGCGGGGTGACAGTGGGACGCGGGCACCACGATCATTTCGGCGAAGCCGCCGGGCCGGGTGACACCGTGGTCCCGCAGCCGGGTGCAGAAGGCCGGTCTGGCGCGGCGGCAGTTGGCGCACGAGCCGCAGGAGACACGGTTGTTGAGGGCGACGCGCTGTCCGACGGCGAGCGTCGTCACCTCCTCCCCCAGCGACTCCACCTCGCCCACCACCTCGTGTCCGGGGGTGAGCGGATAGCGGGGGGAGAACTCGCCGCGGTGGAGATGGGCATCCGTACCGCAGACTCCCGCGGACCGCACGCGCAGACGTACCTCGGCCGGGCCCGGCTCCGGATCCGGCAGGTCGGTGTAGCGGAAGACATGGGGTCGGTCGTAGACGATGGCTTTCACGCCGTCTCCTTGGGTCGGGCCGTTTCGGCGAGGTTTCGTTCGGGCCGTTCAGCTCGTGCTCGCGGGCCGGTCAGCCGACGCTCACCAGCACCTTCATCTGGTCCGGGCCACCGGCGGCCCGGAACGCCTCAGCCGCTCGGTCCAGGGGAAAGGTGGCGGTGACGAACTCGTCGGCCGGTACGACACCGGTCCCGAGAAGCGTCATCGCGGCGCGCATGTCCTCCCCGACGTACATCAGGGAGCCCCGCACGGCGATCTCGCGGTCCTGGACCAGGTCCAGCGGGACATTCGACGGGCCCTGGGGCACCCCGAGGACCATGACCGTGCCGCCCTTCTCGACGGAGCGCACGGCCTGAGTGATGGAGGCGGACACCGCCACGCGGTCGAACACCGCGTCCGCGCCGCCGCCGAGCCGCTCCCTGACCAGCTCCGGCAGGCCGGGGGTACCGGGCGCGAGCGCCGCGTCCGCCCCGAGCCGCACCGCCCGGTCCCGCTTCGCCGCCACCGGATCGGTGACGATGACGGTCCGCGCGCCCGCCGCCCGCGCGGCAATGGCGGTGAGCAGCCCGATCGGCCCGGCGCCGAGGACCAGTACACCGGCGCCGGCGAGGTCCCCGGCCCGGCGCACCGCGTGCACGAGGGTGGCCAGCGGCTCGACGAGCACGGCCTGCACATCGGTGAGCCCGCCGGGCACCCGGTGCAGCCGGTCAGCACGCACGGTGAAGCCGTCCGCCATCGCCCCGGCCGTCTGGCAGCCGATGACCCGCAGTTCCCCGCGGATGTTGTAGCGGCCGGAGCGGCAGTGGCGGCAGGTCCCGCACACCAGATTGGGTTCGAGCAGCACCCGGTCCCCCTCGGCCACGGCGGTGACGCCGGGTCCGGTTTCGGCGACCACGCCGATGGCCTCGTGTCCCGGGTGGTACGGCCGGGAGATGAAGGGGTGCTCGCCGCGTAGGGCATGGACGTCCGAGCCGCAGATGCCGGTCAGCAGGGTGCGCACCCGCGCCTCGCCGGCCGCGGGCCGTACCCGCGCCACCTCCTCCACGACGACGTCGCCGTCCGCCGTCACGGTCACCCGCCGGTCCGTCGTGTCCCCTTCCGCCGCCCCGTCCGGTGTCCTCGATGTGCTGCTCATCGGAGTGCGAAACCCCCGTCCATCAGCAGTTCCGTGCCCACGCAGTAGGCGGCCTCGTCGCCGAGCAGCCAGCCGATGGCAGCGGCGATCTCCTCGGGTTCCGCGAACCGTCCGGCGACCGTGCCCTCCTTCCAGCGCGGGTGCATATGCTGCTTGAGGTCGTTGAGCGGTGTGGCGACATAGCCGGGCGCGACGCTGTTGATCCGCACCCCGCGCGGGCCCCACTCGACGGCCAGGGAACGGGTCAGCGCGCTCACGGCGGCCTTGGAGGCGTTGTACGCGGACTGCTTCTGCGGGTGGTTGACGATATGTGTGCCGGACATCGAGGAGACCGTGACGATCCGGCCCCCAGCCCCGTCGAGCATCCGCCGGGCGGCCGCGGCGCAGCTGAGGAACGTGCCCTTCAGATTGACGCCGAGCACCCGGTCGAACTCGGCGGCGCTCATCCGCTCCGCGGGCACGTCGTCCTCGACGACCCCGGCGGCCGCGACCAGGCCGTCGATCCGGCCGCCCTCGGTGACGACCGCGCCGATCGCGGCCGCCACGCCGTCCTCGTCGGTGACATCGCAGAGGATGGACCGACCGACGGGGGACGCGGTGAGATCGAGGGCGAACACCTCGGCCCCCAGACCGGCCAGATGTGCGCAGGTGGCCCGTCCGATGCCCCCGGCGGCTCCGGTGACCGCGATCCGGGCACCCTGATACCAGGACATGATGTCTCCTTGGGTGGACTCACTCCGGCAGCGATAAGACGTCCTGTACGTACAGGATGTCAAGAGGACGGGCTGTTGTCTTTGCCGCCAGGCGCTACGCTTGCGCCGTGGAACCCGGACGGATTGACCGCGATGCCGCACTGCCCTTCTACGCCCAGCTCAAGGAGCTGCTGCTGCCACAGCTCGGCAGCGTCTGGAAGGTGGGTGAGCGGCTGCCCGGCGAGGTGACCCTGTGCGAGCGGTACGGCGTCTCCCGGACCGTCGTCCGCCAGGCCCTCGACGAACTCGAGGGCGAGGGCCGCATCGTGCGACGCAAGGGGCAGGGCACCTTCGTGGCCGCCCGCAAGGTCGACGAGTCGCTCTTCCAGTCGATGACGGGCCTGTACGAGGACGTGGCCGCCCGCGGTGGAGCGCTGGTCAGCGCGGTGCGCAGGCTGGAGTTCGCCCCCGCGACGGCGGACGCCGCCCGTGAGCTGGAGGTCGAGGAGGGCGCACCGCTGATCCATCTGGAGCGGCTGCGCTACGTCAACGACGAGCCGTGGGCGCTGACCAGCACCTGGCTGCCGCACCGGGTGGCGCCCGGACTGCTGGACGAGGATCTGACGCACCAGTCGCTCTACGCCCTGCTGGAGGGCAAGTACGGCGTCAGCCTGGACCACGGCAGGCGTGAGGTGGAGGCGGTGCCCGCCGCACCGTCGGTGGCCGAGGCGCTCGGCGTGGACGCCCACGCCCCGGTGCTGCTCCTGCGGAGCACCGCCTGGGACCAGGAGGGCAGGCCGGTGGAGTACTTCACGGCCTACCACCGCGCGGACCGCAGCCGTTTCCAGGTGCATGTCCGCAGGCGGCGGCGGGCCGGAGCGTCACCGTCGATGCTGGTGAACGACAGCACCGGCTGAAACCCGCTCCCACCTGGGCGGGGGGGGCCCCGGGGGGGTTGGGGGGGGGCCGCGCGGGCGGCGCCCCCCCCGCCCCCCCCCCCCCCCCAAACCCCCCCGCACGAGGTGT
>NZ_JBHYVB010000013.1:82765-100886 GCF_042750115.1 Streptomyces sp. NPDC059455 | reverse complement strand
GCAGGGCGCCGTCCACCGACAGTTCGGAGCCGGTGAGCACGGTGAAGGTGTCGCCGAGGCCGCGCCGGCGGAGCGGGGCCACCCCCCCCCCCCCCCCCCCCCCCGCCCCCCCCCCGGGCGTGTCACACCCCCCCCCGCCGGGGGGGGGCGCCTGTTTGCGCCGGGGGCCCCCCCCCCCCTTTTCGCGACCCCGCGGCCCCGTCGCACCCCGACTCATCCCCCTTGACATGCTGTACGTACAGGATGACTGCCATCTGGGCCGATAGCCTGAAGCCCTGGTTCGCGAATTCTCATCCACTAGACATCCAGTCCGCACCATGAGAATGTGCCGTGGCCACCTTCGTGACCGCCTCGCGGTGCCACGACGAACAGGAGCCTCATGCGCCCATCGGTGACGACCGTCCACGCCGCCCCCGTCGCGAGCGGATTCACCTTTCTCGAGGGCCCCCGATGGCGCGACGGCGAACTGTTCGCGTCCGACTTCTACAGCGGGCGCGTCCTCGCCTTCCGTCCGGGCCGCTCGCCGGACACCGGCCATGAGGTGCGCACGGTGTGCGAGGTGCCCGGCCGGCCGTCCGGGCTCGGATTCGCGCCCGACGGGTCGCTGCTGATCGTCTCGATGCTGGAGCGCGCCATGCTGCGGTGGGACGGCCGGGCGCTCACCACCGTGGCGCGCTTCGGCCACCTCATCGAGGGCGTGGCCAACGACATGCTCGTCACCGAGTCCGGCTGGGCCCTCATCGGCAACTTCGGCAATACGGACGCCGAGCCCGACTCCCTGCGCGAGACCGCCCTGGTGCGGGTCTCCCCCGACGGCCGAGCCGATCTCCAGGGCGACGGGCTCGTCTTCCCCAACGGCATGGTGCTCACCGCCGACCGCCGGCGGCTGCTGGTGGCGGAGACCTTCGCCGGACGCGTCTCCTCGTGGCCAGTGGCCTGGAGCCGCGACGGGGCGCCCACGCTCGGAGAGCGGGGGGTGTGGAAGCAGTTCGGCAGCCCGCCCGGCCACCTCGACATCGAACGCGCCACCCGCGAGCTTCCCGTACTGCCCGACGGTCTGGCCATCGACGCCCACGACCGGGTCTGGGTGGCCTCCTCGACCGGACACGGCGCACGCCTGCTCGCCCCGGACGGCACCCTCCTCGCCCTCGTCGAAACCGGCGGCCTCAGCCCCTACGCGGTCGCCATCGGCGGCGCCGACCAGTCCCTCCTCCACCTCTGCTGCTCACCGCCGCTCGGCACCGTCGACCCCGCCGTCACCACCGAGTCGGCGCTGTACGCGGCTGACATCTCGGCACTCCGCCGACCCGCATCCCGCGCCTCCCGCGCCCCAGGAAAGGAGACATCATGACGACCACCACCGCGCCGACCGCCACGGTCCGTGCGCTGCGGTTCGCCGCGAAGGAGAAGGTCGCCGTCGTCGACGCACCGCTCCCCGAGCCCGGCCCGGGCGAGCTGGTCCTCGATATGAAGGCGGCCGGCCTGTGCGGAAGCGATCTGCACTACTTCCATATGACACACGAGGAGATGCGGCACGCCACTCAGCCGCGCTCGCCCGAGATGACGCCCGGCCATGAGATCGCCGGTGTGGTCAAGGCGGTCGGCCCCGGTGTGAGCCACCCACGGGTGGGCGACCGGGTCGCGGTGCAGCACTACTCCGGCTGCGGCCAGTGCGAGAGCTGTCGGCGCGGCTGGGATGTGCACTGCGAGCGCGGAGCGCGGGTGTATTCGCTCAACCGGCCCGGTGGCTGTCAGGACGAGTTGGTCGTCACGGCCAAGGACTGCGTGGTGCTGCCGGACGAGGTGAGCTTCCCCGTCGGCGCGTTCCTCGCCTGTGGTGCCACGACCGCCTACCAGGCGCTGCTCCGCTCGGAGGTGAAGCCGGGCGAGACCGTGGTCGTCATCGGCGTGGGCCCGGTGGGTCTCGCCGTGCTCGCCTGGGCGAAGGCGTTCGGCCTGCGCGCCATCGGCACCGACCCGAGCCCCGAGCGCCGCGCCTTCGCCGAGAGCCTCGGCTACTCCGATGTCCACGATTCCGCGGGCTTCGACATCGAGGCCGTGGTGCCCGGTGGCGCGGACGCCGTCATCGACACCTCCGGGAACGTCCACGGCCGCCGTACCGCCGTCGAGGTGGTGAAGACCTGGGGCACGGTGGTGTTCGTCGGGCTCGGCCCCGACTTCGCCATCGACCCGGTACCGGATCTGATTATGCGTCAGGTGACCCTGCGCGGAATGTTCGTCTTCAGCGTGCCGCTGATGATGGAGGCCGTGGCGGAGGCCGGCCGGCTCGGTGTGGACCTCGCTCCGATCATCACCAGCGTCTCCTCGATCGAGGAGGGCCCCGACGCCTTCGCGGACTTCGCAGCGGGCAGCGTCGGCAAGTCGGTCATCGGATGGGAGTGAGCATGGCGAGCGCGACCTCGGTCCGGCCCGTCGACGGCGGCGCGTGGACACTGGAGAACGACGCGGTCACGGTGGTGGTGAACCCGGCCCGGGGCACCGACATCCTCTCGCTGGTCTGGAAGGCCACCGGCGAGGAGATCCTGTGGCGCCACCCGCACTGGGTGGACCGGGTGCCGGCCGCCGACACGGCGGACGCGAGCGATGTGTCGTTCTTCGACAACTACGCGGGCGGCATACAGGAGTTGTTCCCGAACGCGGGGCCACCGACCACCGTGCACGGCGCTCCGCTGCCGTTCCACGGTGAGGCGGCCCGCCGCTCGTGGGCGGCCGAGGCCGTGGAGACGGCGGGCGGGACCGC
This sequence comes from Streptomyces sp. NPDC059455, assembly GCF_042750115.1. Lineage (NCBI taxonomy): Bacteria > Bacillati > Actinomycetota > Actinomycetes > Kitasatosporales > Streptomycetaceae > Streptomyces > Streptomyces sp. NPDC059455. The sequence continues at coordinate 98,125 of NZ_JBHYVB010000013.1, read as the reverse complement.
GCTGCGGTGTGTCACCCGGCTCGCCCGCTACCCGTTCCGCATGACCAAGACCTTCTCGCTCGACGGCTCCGTGCTGCGCTTCAGGAGCGAGGTGGAGAACCTTTCCACCCGGGCCCTCCCCTCGAACTGGGGCCTGCATCCCGCCTTCAACACCGCGACCGTGGCCCGCGCGGCCACCGTGTACGGCCCGTTCGAGGAGGTCACCGCGCATCCGGAGGACTTCGGCGCCCGGCAGTGGATGGCACCCGGCGAGATGCGCCGGGTGCCCGCCGTGGCCCCGGGCGTGGGAGCCCTCGAACTCGCCCCGGGCGAGGGCCCGACGGCCGACCTCGGCTACGCCACCGTCACGGGCGGCTGGTTCGGGCTGCGCTCACCGGGCTGCGGTCTGGTGGCGACGATGAGCTGGCAGTCCGAGCTGTTCCCCGAGATCTGGGTGTGGCAGGAGTGCCACGCGCCCGATGACTACCCCTGGTGGGGCACCGAGCACATCGTGGCGGTCGAACCGCACACCACCTCCCCGTTCATGCCGCTCGATAAGCGGCTGGAGCGCCCCGGCGTGCCCGTCATCGCCGGAGGATCCACGCTGAGCGCCGAGTTCACGCTCGGCGTCCATGAAATCGCCGACGACGAGGTGCCGGTCGATGTCGACGAACGGGGCGTGCCGGTGCTGATCACCGTCTCGGACGAGGGAGAGGGCGTGGCATGAGCCGATTCACCGATCGCGTCGCGATCGTCACCGGGGCGGGGGCGGGCATCGGCCGGGCCGCGGCCGAGCGCATCGCGGGCGAGGGCGGCTCCGTGGCCGTCTTCGACATCTCGGCCGAGCGCGCCGAGGAGTCCGCGCGCACGATCGCCGGCGCCGGTGGCTCCGCCGCACCCTTCGCGGTGGACGTCTCCGACCCCGACCAGGTGCGGAAGGCCGTGGACGAGGTGGTGGCCACGCTCGGTGTTCCGTTCTCGCTGGTGAACAGCGCGGGCATCCTGCGCATCTCCCCCGCACTGGAGATGAGCGCGGACGACTTCGACACCGTGCTCGGCGTCAATCTGCGCGGGGTGTTCCTCATGGCCACCGCGGTCGCGCGGCACATGGTGGCGGCGAAGCGGCCGGGCCGTATCGTCAATGTCTCGTCGATCCACTCGGTGATCTCGCTGCGCGAGGCGGCCGCCTACGCCGCCTCCAAGGGCGGGATCGAGGCGCTCACCTTCACCCTCGCGGGAGAGTGGGCCGAGCACGGCATCACGGTCAACGCGGTACGCCCCGGGGCCACTTGGTCCGCGCTGACCACGCCCCTCTACACGGACGACGTCGTGGCCTCGCTGAACCGGCGCATCCCGCTCGGCGCGGTGGCCCGCGCCGAGCAGGTGGCCGCGGCGATCGCCTATCTGGCCTCCGAGGACGCCTCGTACTCGACCGGGGCGACGCTCTCGGTCGACGGCGGCTACACCATCAACGGCGACATGCCGAACGCGGTCTACGAACGCGATTGACCCATCGCATCACAAAGGGACGGGGCCGGAATCGTGAGATTCCGGCCCCGGCCGTATGCGCGCGGCCCCGGCTCAGAAAACGGAGTGCGGGTCGAGGAAGTCGTCCACGTTCTCGCAGTTGATGCCCGCGGCCTTGGTGTAGCGCTGCTTCTCGATGTCCTTGGGCGCCACATCGCCGGTGCCGATCCGCAGCGCGAGGTCGAAGGCGAGGTCGGCGGCCAGCTTGGGCGAGTTCAGGCCGGTGGAGATGTACCGGCCGTCGCATCCGCCCGCCCTGATCTCCTGGAGCGCCTGCTTCTGCCCGTCCGCCGCCGCGGCCACCAGCGTCTTCTTGTTGCCCTTGTCGCGCAGGGTGCTGAGGGCTCCGAGCGTCATCGAGTCGTTGAGGCCCACGATCAGGTCCACGTTCCGGTGTGCGGCGAGGATCGACTCGGTGGCCGGTACCGCGGCGTCCTGGGAGTAGTTCGCGGGAGTCCTGGCCACGATGTGGTACCTGACGCCACCTGCGCGCAGACCGTCGAGGAATCCCCGCTGGCGGTCGGGGCCGACGATCTCGTCGTCCGGGCCGCCGTTGAGGACGGCCAGGCTGATCGTCGAGCCACGGTGGAACCGCTTGGCCGCGAGCCGGCCCGAGAGCTTGCCGATCGCGTAGTTGTCGGAGGAGACGGAGGTGACACCGACCCCCTCGATACCGGTGTCGACGAAGACCAGCGGCACCTCCCCCGCCACGTCCTTCAGCTGTACCTTCTGTGTCTTCGGGCTCATCGCGTCGACCACGAGGACGTCGATGCCCTGCGCCACCAGGGTCTGGGCCTGGTTCAGCTGGGTGACGGCGTCCCCGTCGGCGTTCTGCACCTCCAGGTGGAAACCCCGCTTCCTGGCCTTCTTCCTGGCCGCGTCGACCATCGCCGCGAAGTAGGGCGCGTCCAGCTGCCGCTGGGAGAATCCGATCGTGACATCGGTGGGCTTCTTGGCCTCCTTGGGGCCGCCCGAGGACGCCTTGCCACCGATGGTCGTACAGCCGGCCAGGACCAGCGCCGCCGCGGACAGCGCGGCGAGCGGGCCCCGTCGCATGGTTGTCATGCAGATCTCCGTGTCGTGTCTGGTCATGCGCCGGGCTCAGGAGTGTGCGGTCCGCTGCCGACGGCGCCGGGTGAACTGGACGGTGGTGAGGACCATCGCGAAGATGATCAGGGCCCCGCGGAAGGCGTCCTGGAGGAACGTGGAGACGTTGAGCAGCACCAGCAGGTTGGAGATCACGCCGAAGATGAGCGTGCCCAGGAACGCGCCGAGCACCCGGCCGCGACCGCCCACGAGGCTGGCACCGCCGATGACCACCGCCGCGATCGAGTCGATCTCGTAGTTGTCCCCTCCGGTGGGAGTGGCCGCGCCGATGCGGGCGGCGAGCAGGAAGCCCGCGAAGCCGACCAGCACACCGGCGATCACATACACCGTGATCATGGTGGCCTTCACCGGCACACCCGAGGCGTGGGCGGCCTCCTTGCTGCTGCCGAGCGCGTACACACGGCGCCCGAACACGGTGCGGCGGGTCAGGAAGGCCATGGCCATCGCGAGCACGATCCACACGATGCCGAGCACGGGGACGCCGCCGACCGCCGTCGTGGCGATGGTACGGAAGTCGGCGGCGTGGGGGCTGATCGGCTGGCCCTCGGTGTAGGCGTAGACGAGCCCGCGGCCCAGCGCGAGCATGCCGAGGGTCACGATGAACGCTTCGAGCCCGCGGTAGGCGATGAGATAGCCGTTGAAGACACCGATGGCGCCGCCCAGCACGATCGCCACCGCCACGGCGAGCAACGTGTTCCCGCCGCCGAAGAGCCCGGCGGAGAGCACCCCGGCGAGCCCGGCGACCGCGCCGACGGAGATGTCGATGCCACCGGTGAGCACGATGAGGAACTGCGCGAGGGTGACGATGCCGATCACCGAGACCTGTAGCAGCAGATTGGACACGTTGTACGAGGAGAAGAAGGCGTCGGAGGTGAGGCCCGCGAAGATCAGCAGCGCGATGAGGATGTAGAGCGGGTACTGCTCCTTCGCCCACTGCCCGGCCCGGCGCGGCGTCAGGCCGTGGGCGGGCGCCGTCCCCTCGTCGTCCGCGGCTGGTGCGGCGGCCGTCCTGGTCGCGGTGTCGTGGCTCACTGGACTTCTCCTCCGAGGGCGGTACGGGTCAGGTCGTCGGTGGTGCTGGTCTTCGAGCCGAACTCGCCGGCGATGACGCCGTCGCGCAGCACGATCACCCGGTTGCACAGGGCCAGGGCCTCCTCGGCCTCGCTGGTGACGACCACGACCGCCTTGCGCCGCTCGATGAGGCCGCGCACGATCTGATAGATGTTCAGCCGGGCACCGACGTCGATGCCCTTGGTCGGTTCGTCCAGCACGACGACGTCGGGCTCGCTCTCGAGCGCCTTGGCTATGCACACCTTCTGCTGGTTGCCACCGGAGAGCGAGCTGGTCAGCTGGTCGGCGCCGCCCTTGATCCCGAAGTCGGAGACCAGCCGCGCCACCCGGCGGCGCTCCCGGCGGGTGTGCATCACTCCGCCGGTGGAGAACGCGCCCAGCGTGCTCAGCGTGAGGTTGGTGGCGTTGTCGAAGTCCTTGACGAACCCCTCACGCCGGCGGTCCTCGCTGAGGTAGGCGATCCCCTGGCGCAGGGCGGCCCGCGGTGAGCGCGGGTTCACCTCGTGGCCGCGCACCCGCACGGTGCCGGTGTCGCGGTGCTGGTGCCCCGAGATGGACCGGGCGAGGGAGCTGCGCCCGCTGCCGACCAGTCCGTAGACGCCGACGATCTCGCCTTCCCGCACCGAGAAGGAGATGCCGGACGCCGATCCCGAGGACACGTCCCGCACCTCAAGCAGGGTGGGGGCGTCCGCCGCGGCCACCGGCTCGGGTGGCTCCAGGGCCATGACGGCCTCGCCGATCATGAGCGTCATGATCTCGTCGGGCGTGGTGTCCGCGGTGTCGACCACATCCACGAGGGAGCCGTTGCGCATGACCGCGATGCGGTCGGCGAGCGCGAACACCTCCGGCATGCGGTGCGAGACGAAGACGACCGTGGCACCGGCTTCGCGCTCTTTGCGCACGAGTGCCTCGACGTCCTTGAAGTGCTCCTCGGTGGTGGAGGCGGTGGTCTCGTCCAGCAGCAGCACACGATGCTCGTTCACCTGGGACCGGCTGAGCGCCACCATCTGACGGGGGCCAGGGCCGAGCCGTCCGGCCGGCAGGCCGAGGTCCACCTCGCGCATCCCGACCACACCGAGGGCGGCGCGTGTACGCTCCGTGCGGTCGCGTCCCCCGACGAGCTGCCACGGCCTGCGGCGGCCCGCCGCGCTGAGGCCGGTCAGCCAGACGTTCTCCTGGACGCTGAAGGTGTCGACGATGACCGGCTCCTGGTGCATGAGGAGCACTCCGGCGTCCAGGGCCGCGGAGGGTGTGGTGATCTCGCCGTCGTATCCGTGCACGATCACCCGCCCACTGGTGGGGCGCTCCTGACCGGCGAGCAGCTTGGTCAGCGTCGACTTGCCGGCGCCGTTCGCACCGCAGATGGCGAGCACCTCGCCCGCGTAGCCGCTCAGGGTGACGTCGGAGACGGCGACGACACCCGGGTAGACCTTGCCGACCCCGTCCAGAGTGAAAGTGACCGTCCTCGGCGGTGGTGACTCGGATGCCGAGGACGCGGCCGCGCCCATCCTGCTCACTTCGAATGCTCCCTTGCGCTAGGCACGTCACTCCTCGTCGAGAAGGCCGATCACTGCTGCCCATGACTCCGTGAGGGTCCGGGCTGCGACCTTTTTTCTCATGAGATGAACGCTGTGTCTACTGCATGGGACAAATGAATGCGGCGATCTACCCCGCCGCAAGCCCCTCGGCGACGGCGGGCGAGGGGAAGTGCGGCAGTACGTGGTCGGCGAGTTCGGCCAGGACGTCCTCGACGGGGCGGTCGTTCGGCCGCAGGTTGAACGAGACATGCGCGACACCGAGGGCGGACATCTTCTCCAGGTGCTCCACAAGGCCCTCCCGGCCGGTGCGGAGGCCGAGCCGGATGGTGGTGGCGGGGGCCGCGGGGTCGGGCAGCAGGTCGAGCATCATGGGGGTCAGATAGGGCTTGGGGCGGTCGGCCGTCAGCCGCCGCCACTGCTCCGTCTTCAGACGGAGCGCTCCCAGGTCACGGGGGTAGTTGAGGCTCGCGTCGACGTGTTCGGCGATCCACTCCGGGCTCTGCTGGGCGTTGCCCGCGACCGCGATCGGGATGGTCCCGTCGGTGGGCTTGGGCAGGACGTCGAGTTGCCGGTCGGGGGTGAGGCCGAGCTGGGGCAGATCCAGCCCCTCGCCGGGGGGCGGGGTGGCCCAGGCGGTGCGCAGCACCTCGACGCTGGTGCGGAAGGTCTCGGCGCGGGTGGTGAACTCGACGCCGAAGAGCGGGTATTCGACGGGACGGTCACCACTGGCCAGACCGAGGACGAAGCGCCCGCCGGACAGGACGTCGACGGTCGCGGCCGCCTTGGCGACCAGAAGAGGCCGGCGCAGTGGCAGGACGACGGCCGCGGTGCCGAGGACGGCGCGTTCGGTGACCGCCGCGAGATGTCCCAGGTGGGTGAAGGTCTCGAACACCGACCCGGCGTCGCCGAAGTGCACCGGGTCGTACAGCGGGACGTCACGGACCCACAGGGCGGCGAATCCGGACCGGTCGGCGAGGCGGGCCAGGTGGGCGTGTGCGTCGAGGGACGGCACACCGAAGGGACGGCCCGCCTTGCGGTCGGTGGCGAGCCGGGACTGCCCCCAGTCGTTGTCCAGGGGGAGTTCCAGGCCGAGGGTGAGGCGGCCACCGGGGTGGGTCAGACGGTTCAGGGCAGTGGACATGATGCGAGGACGGCTTCCGGGAGAGGGGAAACGGGGGCGGGAACGGGCCGCGCCGCCCCGACCGGCTGATGAGCACGGCCGCGGCGGCGCGGTCGTGTGGGGGTGGTCGAGTGGGGCGCGGTCGAGTGGGGGGGGTGGTCGAGTGGCGTGGCGGTGGGGTCAGTTGAGGGTGTCGGGGTCCGGCCCGGTGCGCTGACCGCGGTCGAGAGCGCTGATCGCCTCGATGTCCTCAGGGGTGAGGGTGAAGTCGAAGACGTCGATGTTCTCCCGGATGCGGGCGGGGGTCACGGACTTGGGGATCACGACGTTCCCCAGCTGGAGGTGCCAGCGCAGGACCACCTGGGCGGGCGACTTGCCGTGTCGCCGCGCTATCGCGGCGAGGGCGGGGTCCTGGAGCAGGGCGCCCTGGGCCAGCGGGCTCCATGCCTCGGTGGCGATCTTGTGCTGGGCGTGGAAGGCCCGCAGCTCCCCCTGCTGGAGGTAGGGGTGCAGCTCGACCTGGTTGATGACCGGGACCACACCGCCGTGGTCCAGTAGCCGCTCCAGGTGTGCGGGCTGGAAGTTGGACACGCCGATGGCGCGGGTGCGGCCGTCTGCCAGCAGCTTCTCCAGGGCGCGCCAGGTGTCCAGGTAGAGATCGCGGGCGGGGGTCGGCCAGTGGATCAGGTAGAGGTCCACATAGTCGGTGCCCAGCTTGGCCAAACCGGCGTCGAAGGCCGCGAGGGTGGAGTCGTAACCCTGGTCGGCGTTCCACAGCTTGGTGGTGAGGAACAGCTCCTCGCGGGGGACGCCGGACTCGGCCAGGGCACGGCCGACGCCGGCCTCGTTGCCGTAGACGGCCGCGGTGTCGATGGAGCGGTAGCCGGCCTCGATGGCGGAGAGCACCGCGCCGGTGGTCCGCTCGTCCTCCACCTGGAAGACACCGAAGCCCAGCTGCGGGATCTCGAGACCGGTGTGGAGGGTGACGTTGGGTACGGAGGTCATGGTGTCCTTCGTCGGGTCGTGTGTGCTGTGCTGGTTGCGGTTCGGGTTCTCGGCGGTTCCGGGGTCTCGGCGGTTCCGGGGTCTCAGCCGAGCGTCGCGACCGCCGTGGTGGCGATCTCGTGGTCCTGCTCGGGGGCGCCGCCGCCCACGCCCAGCGCGCCGATCAGCCGGCCGTCGCGGTGGACCGGAACGCCACCGGCGATGAACAGCAGCGGGCGGTCGAGGGCGGTGGGCAGGGTGTGGAAGGCGCCTCCGGGCTGGACCGCGTCGACCAGGCCCGCGGTGGGGGCGTCCAGCTGGAGCGCGGTGAACGCCTTGCGGGTGCTGGTCTCCCCCGCGATCAGTACGGCCCGGTCGTCGCGCCGGAAGGCCAGCGGATGGCCACCGGCGTCGAGGACGCTGATCGCGGCCGCCACCCCGGCCGACTCGGCGGCGGCGCGGGCGGCCTGGACAAGGGCCTCGGCGTCCTTCGTGGTCAGCGGGGCGACGGCGGTCTCGGGGGTGCTCATGGCGGGTCGGTCTCCTTTAGCGAAGTGGTGGTGGTGCTGTTTCGGTGTGCGGTACGGGGTGGCTCAGTGCCGCCCGGTGAACGCGTGGGCCGGCTCGGTGGTGGCGCCCTCGTGGCCGCGGTGGGCGTCGCGGCGCTCCAGGGCGGCCGAGAGGACGGCGAGGACCAGGGCGGATCCGGCGAGGATGGCGCCGACCCAGTTGGGCGCCGTGTAACCGAGTCCGGCCGAGATCACCATGCCGCCGAGCCAGGCCGAGAGCGCGTTGCCCAGATTGAAGGCGCCGATGTTGACGGCGGAGGCGAGGGTGGGGGCACCCGCCGCGTGGTCCAGCACCCGCTTCTGCAGCGGGGGCACGGTCGCGAAGCCCAGGGCGCCGATCAGCGCGATGGTGATGGCGGCCGCGATCTTGTTGTGGGCGGTGAAGGTGAACGCGGCGAGGACCAGCGCGAGGGCGCCCAGCGACACGCACAGCATCGGCATCAGGACCCGGTCGGCGAACCGGCCCCCGAGGAGGTTGCCGCCGACCATGCCCAGACCGAAGAGGACCAGCAGCCAGGTGACGGAGGAGTCCGCGAAGCCGGCCACCTCGGTCATCATCGGCGCGATGTAGGTGATGGCGGCGAAGACACCGCCGAAGCCGAGCACGGTCATCGCCATGGCCAGCAGCACCTGTGCGTTGCGGAAGGCCGCCAGCTCATGGATCAGGTGCACACCCTCCGGCTTGGGGATGTCGGGAACGAGCTTGGCGATGCCCGCCAGGCCGATCACGCCGAGCGCGGCGACGAGGAAGAAGGTGGTCCGCCACCCCAGCGACTGGCCGATAGAAGTGCCGAGCGGCACGCCGACGACGTTGGCGATGGTCAGGCCGGTGAACATCATCGAGATGGCTCCGGCCTTCTTCTCGGGCGCGACCAGGTCGGCCGCGACGACCGATCCGATGCCGAAGAACGCGCCGTGCGCGAAGGAGGCGACGATCCGTCCCACGACCATCACCCCGAAGGCGGGGGCGAGCGCGGAGAGCAGATTGCCCACCACGAACAGCCCCATCAGCAGCATCAGCATGCGCTTACGGGAGATCTTCGTACCGAGCGCGGTCATCAGCGGCGCGCCGAGCACGACGCCGAGCGCGTAGCCGGTCACCAGGAAACCGGCGGTGGGGATGGACACATCGAAGTCCCCGGCGACCTCGGGCAGCAGCCCCATGATCACGAACTCGGTGGTTCCGATCCCGAAGGCCCCGATGGCGAGGGCCAGCAGTGCGATGGGCATGAAAGTTCACTCCAAGTGATTGCTATCGCTCTTTACGAGCACCCACAATACTTGCAGACGCACTAATTGCAAGCGCGCTATATTGCTCATGCTGTGTATCGCGTCATCGTCACCGCCGCCGACCCCCGACCGGGCCCCGCCCCACCCCGCACCAGGAGGCATCCATGACCACACCGCCCATCACCACACCGGACCTCGTCGCCACACCCCTCGCCCAGAGCTGGTGCGCCCTGTCACTGCTGCACAGCAGGATCGAGACGCATCTCGAGGGGGCTCTCCACACCCGCCATGGGCTCAGCGCCCGCGAGTACGCGGTCCTGGACGTCCTGAGCCGGCAGCACGACGGGGACAACGGCCATCTGCAGATGAAGCAGGTGGCCGACGCGGTCGCCCTCAGCCAGAGCGCCACCACCCGCCTGGTCGCCCGGCTCGAGGACCGCGAACTCCTCTCCCGCTACCTGTGTCCCACCGACCGGCGCGGGATCTACACCAATGTCACCGAGGCCGGGCTGCTCCTGCTCGGCCAGGCCCGGCCGACGTACGAAGGCGCCCTGCGCGAGGCGCTCGACCTGGCGGCGCGGGACCCGAGGCTCACCACCCTGGTCGCGGCCGTGGCCTCACTGGAGGCGTCGCCCCTCGACGCCTCGTCACTCCGAATTCCGGGGTGTGAGCTCCCCGGCTGACCTCACACCCCGGAGGCGAGGCCACCGGCCGGCGGCGCCGCGCCCAGCTCCCGCTCGTCCGACAGCACCGTCTCGCGGAACGAGGCGACGACCGGCCGCAGATCGATGTGGTGCCAGACCGCCCACAGCTGGACGGACGCCTCATGCCAGGGCAGTGTGCGCACGGCCACGGCCTCCGTGGCGCTACGCACCATGCTCTTCTGCACCAGCGCCAGCCCGAGGCCGGAGGCCACCAGGCCGAGTGCCGTCAAGGGATCCGCGGCGTCGAGCCGGATGTCGGGCGCGAAGCCCGAGGCCACGCACGAGGCGACGAACGTGTCCCGCCACACCGGGTCACCCGGCTCCTCGACCGCGATCCACGGCTGCCCGTCCAGATCCTTCGCCGAGATGGTCTCCTGAGCGGCCAGCGGGTGGCCCGCCGGAAGGACCAGCAGCAACGGGTCCTCCAGCAGCGACGCGGCGCGCAGCACGGGGTCGTCGCGGTCCGGCGGCTCCCGCACCAGGGCGATGTCCAGGCTGCGCTGGCGCAGCCCCTCGAACTGCTCGGCCGCGGCCATGCTGTACAGCGCGACATGGATGCCGGGTCTCTCCTCCTGGAGCCGGCGCAGCGCGCCCGGCAGCACACCGGTGTGCATGGCGTCGGCCACGTAGCCGATGCACAGCCCGCCCTCCTCGCCCCTGCCCAGCCGACGACCCAGGTTCTCCAGCCGGTCGGCGTGGCGCAGCAGCGCCCGTGCCTCGCTGAGGAAGATCGCACCGTCGCGGGTGAGCCGGATGCGCTGCTGGCTGCGCTCGAACAGGGTCAGGCCGAGGTTCTTCTCCAGCTGAGCGATCTGCCGGCTGAGCGGCGACTGGGAGATGTGAAGTTGCTCGGCGGCGCGGCCGACGTGTTCGGTCTCGGCCACGGCGCTGAAGTAGCGCAGTTGTCGCAGGTCAAGCATTTAAGACCTCCGAGGACTCAAGTATATCCAAGAGAGTCTTGGACAGTCTGAAGTCCCGATCCTAACGTCGAAGGCGAACGAACGGCGGACCGGCCGAGAGCCATGAGTCCGTCCCTTCCCCCTCTCTCCGCAAGGACACTTCATGACCATCGCGTCTCTGCTCCCGGGCCGCCTCGGACTGGGCACCGCCCCGCTGGGCAGCATGTTCCGCGACGTCTCCGACGAGGAGGCCGCCGCGACCGTCGACGCCGCCTGGGACCACGGCATCCGCTACTACGACACCGCCCCCTTCTACGGCGCGGGCCTGGCGGAGATACGCCTCGGCGACGCGCTCGCCGGGCGCCCCCGCGACAGTTACGTGCTCAGCACCAAGGTCGGTCGGGTCATCCTCGACGAGGTCGAGGACCCCGCCGCCCGTGAACTCGGCGAGAAGGGCGGTCTGTTCGAGCACGGCCGTCCCAACAAGCTCGTGCACGACTGGACGGCCGACGCCACCAAGCGGTCCATCGAGGACAGCCTGCAGCGCCTGCGCACCGACCGGCTCGACATCGTCTGGGTCCATGACGTGGCCCAGGACTTCCACGGAGACGAGTGGCTCGCCGTCTACGAGAGTGCCCGCACCGGCGCCTTCCGCGTCCTGCAGCAGCTGCGCGACGAGGGCGTGATCAAGGCGTGGGGGCTCGGCGTCAACCGCGTCGAACCCATCGAGCTCACCCTCGACCTGGACGAGCCGAAGCCGGACGCCTTCCTGCTCGCCGGGCGCTACACCCTGCTGGACCACGACCGCGCCCTGCAGCGCCTGCTCCCCACGGCGGCCGACCAGGGCGTCAGCCTCGTCGTCGGCGGCCCCTACAGCTCCGGCATCCTCGCGGGCGGCACCCACTTCGAGTACCAGGACGCGCCCGCGCACATCATCGAGAAGGTGGCACGCATCAAGGAGCTCGCCGAGCGGCACGGCGTCAGCGTCAAGGCCGCCGCCCTGCAGTTCTCCCTGGCCCACCCGGCGGCCGCCGCCGTGATCCCGGGCGCGACCCGGCCCAGCCGTATCGCCGAGGATGTCGCGGCCCTCGACGAGACCATCCCCGCGGCGTTCTGGACCGAGCTCCGCGAGGCGGGGCTGGTCTCCCCCCTCGCGCCCCTGCCCACCGCCTGACGAACCCCCTTCCCCCCACCTAGGACAGGAGCATCTCCATGGCCTCCACCACCGCCACGCTCGACGTGGCCGTACCACCCGAGCGGGTGTGGCAGCTCATCGGCGGCTTCGACGCGCTGCCCGACTGGCTGCCGTACATCTCCGAGAGCGTCGCCGCCGAGGGCGGCCGCGTCCGCCGGCTGCGCAACGAGGAAGGCGGCGTGATCGTCGAGCGGCTCGTGGCCTTCGACGACGCGGCGCGCTCGTACAGCTACGCCATCCTGGAAGCGCCGTTCCCGGTGACCGACTACCTCTCCACGCTGCGCGTGCGCGAGGTCCCCGGCCGGTCCGACGCGTCGCGCGTCGAGTGGTCCGGGTCGTTCACCCCCACCGGCGTCAGCGACGACGAAGCCGTCGCGCTCTTCCACGGCATCTACGCCGACGGGCTCGCCGCCCTGCGCAACACCCTGGCGGGCTGAACCGCCCGACGGGCCGCCACAGCACCGCGCCGGGACATCGCCCCGCACACTGCCGCATCGCGGCTGAACGCGAGCGGGGCGGCGGTCCGGCGCGGGCGAGCTGACGTGGAGCCCTACGGGAGCAACGGCACCGGCTGGAACACCAGCGCCGCCGAGCCCGTCGACCCACTGAAGCCGGGCGCACCCGCGAACGTGGCGGTGTACGTCGGGGCGGTGAGCACGGTGGACGGGACGGTGACATTGGTGAGGGTCGCCGTTCCGGTGGCATCCGTGACCGCGCTGCCCAGGAGCAACGGGCCCAGCGCGGAGTTGGCGTTGAAGGTGATGGTCTGGCCGACGACGGCAGCGCTCGTCGCCGTCTCCGTGAGTGTGGCGCTCAGGGTGGGAATGACGAACGTGCCGTTGGTCCGCATCCGGATCGTGGCCGGGGCGGCGGTGAGCGTAGTCGCCTTCGGATTCACCTGCTGGGTCAGGACCGCGGACGTCGAGGGGTTGAAGCAGCCGTCGCCGTTGTACGTGGCGGTGACCGTGTGCGGCCCGGCGGTCAGCGCGCTGGTGCTGGCCGTCGCCTGCCCGACGCCGTTCAGGGTGCCCATGAGGGTGGGGCCACCGCTGATGGTGAACGTCACGTTCCCCGTGGGGACTCCGGCGCCCGGGGCCACCGCGACCACGGTGGCCGTGAAGGTCACGTTCTGGCCGAAGGTCGACGGATTCGGCGAGGAGGTCAGCGAGGTGCTGCTGTTCGCCTTGGCCACCGTGATCGATCCGGTGACCGACGTGCCCTGTACGTTCCCGTCGCCCGCGTAGGTGACGGTCACGGTGTGTGTGCCCGGGGCGATGCCGGTTGTGGACACACACACGTTCCCGTTGGCGTCCAGGTTCCCGAGCAGCGTCGGCCCACCGGAGACCGCGAAGGTCACCTGCCCGGTCGGCAGGCACGTGCTCGGCGAACTCGCCGTCACATGCGCGCACAGCTGTACCGTCTGACCGCACACCGGCGAAGCCGGCGTCGAGGTGAAGAGGATGTTCGACGTGGCCTGCGCGACGGTGACCGTCCCGCTGGCCGACGAGGGGTCCGTGGTGGCACTGCCGGGGTACGAGACCGTGAAGGGGTGGGAGCCGACGGACAGATTGACGGTCGCACAGGCGTTACCGGCGTTGTCCAGCGTCGCGTTCACCGTCGGACCATTGGTGAACACGAACTGCACCTGCCCGGACGGCAGGCATGGCCCCGACCCCGACGACGCGACCTGAACGCACACCTGCACCTGCTGACCGCAGACCGGCGAAGCCGGTGTGATCGATGTGACCGTCGTCGTTGTCACTGCCTTGCCCACCGTGAACGTCAGGAACCCCGAGCTGGACGGGTCAAAGGTCCCGTCACCCGGGTAGGAAGCCGCCGCCGTGTGGCTTCCCACGTTCAGAGTGCTGATCGGGGCGGAGGCCAGACCGGCGAAGAGAGTCCCGGTCAGCGTGGGTCCGTCGTCGCTGATGATGAATTGAACCGTCTCGCCGTCAGGGGGTGCGGGCGACACGGTGGCGGTCAATACCACCGTTTGGCCGCACGTGGGCGAACTCGGGATGATGCTGAGGGTAGTGGTGGTCGCGGGCATGGGAGCGGCCCCTTCCGGATCGCGGTTGGGATGAGCCGCCCGGCTCCGCGCGACGCGTGCCGCGCGGAGCCATGGCCTCTGCGCGGGGGTGCCCATACGGCCGGCCTGTCTACGTCAAAGCAGAGAGGCCGACCGTCCCCCGACAGAGGTATGGGCGACCCATCAGTCGGTATCTGCAAGTAAGCGGGCGCCTACGCCAGATGGGCCAGGGGACGGGCGGCTATTCCACCCAGATGGCGCAGCGCGGGCCGCGCGTCACCGATGCGCTGGCGCGACGGCCCGGTTTCGGGCAGGCCGATGCCGCGACCCGGCTCGTGTCCGTCCCGAGCGGCGTACCGCGACGCCGTCCCCAAGCGCCGTCAGGAAGCGGCGCCCGCAACCCCGCCACGCAATCCCGCCCCGAAACACCGTCAGGAGGCGGGCGTATGGGCGGTGGACCTCCGGATCACCAGCTCGGCCGGGAACTCGCGGCGCCGGGCGGACAGCGTGCGGTCCTCGATCCGCTCGATCAGCATCCGCACCGCCATCCGCGCCATGTCCGTGATCGGCTGCCGCACCGTGGTCAGGCCGTAGGCCTCCCACGCGGCCATCGCGATGTCGTCGTACCCCACCACCCAGACGTCCTCGGGGACCCGCACGCCCAGCGATCTCGCGCCGTCCACGGCACCGAGGGCGGTGAGGTCATTGGCGCAGAAGACGGCGGACGGGGGCCGCGGGCCGTCGAGCAGTTCGCGCATCGCCGCCCGCGCAGTGCGCTCTCGGACCGGGTGGGCCGCCGGCCGGTGTTCATCGGGGGTGCGCTCTTCATGGCGGCCTTCGCGGGACCGTTCTTCCTGATGGTCGACACCCGGTCGCCGGTGCTGGTCTGTCCGGCCCTGGTCGTGATGATGGCCCTGGGACATGGCGCGGTGTTCGGCCCGCTGGCCGCGTTCTACGCCGAACTGTTCCCCGCCCGGGTCCGGTACAGCGGAGTGTCGGTCGGCTACCAGGCAGGCAGTGTGGTGCTCGGCGGCTTCACCCCGATGCTGGCCACTTCGGTGGCCCTGTGGAGCGGCGGGGCGTCCTGGAGCCTGATGGCCCTGGTGGCGGCGGGTGCCCTCATCGCCGCGGCCACGATGGCGGTCGCTCCCGAGACCTTCCGCCGAAGCCTGGACGCGGAGGCGGGGGCGGCCGCGCGGGACGGCGCGGTGAGCCGGGAAGCGGTGACGACTCCGGCTTAAGCCCCCATACAGCAGTTGAGGGGGGGGGGGGGGGGCCCGGCACCCCCCCCACCCAAATTAGCCACACCCACCCCCAGCGAGCCCGGAGAACAAAAAGGGGGGGGGGGGGGGGACCGCGGCCGCGGGGGGCGCCGGGGGCCGCGCCCCGGCCGCCGGGGGCGGCGGGG
>NZ_JBHYVB010000013.1:77767-82755 GCF_042750115.1 Streptomyces sp. NPDC059455 | reverse complement strand
AAATCTCGCGCTCTTCTTTTTTTTTTTAAACCATACCGCTACTCCGTATAAACCCCCAAAACCTTTTTTGCGGGTTTGCCGGGCCCCCCCAAACCCCGCTCAACTCATTTCCCGTACGCCACGTCCTTGACGGCCTGAAACCAATTCGGATGGGCGGTCGGACCCGTCGGAATGGGTTTCTGAAAGGCACCCGAGCGGCCATAGGTATCGCTGCGGCGCGCCTTTCTTCATTATCGGGCAGGAGTTCGACGTCCGTCCATATCGCGAGGATGGCCGACCTGGCCCCGTTGCGCCCGTCGTCGCGAGGGCCACCGAGTTCGCCGAGACGCTGCCGCCACCGCGTCCCCCTTCCCCTTCGCCCCCTGGCGAAGCACCCGCCCCAGCCGGATCTCGGGCTCCTCCCAGGGAAAATCCAGCAAGTCGAAATTCCGTCAGCCACTAGGTCCCCCCCTCTTTAGGACTTTATCCATACATTACCTTTTGAAAGAAACGGGAAATCGTTTCTTCAAATCTACGATCGCAAGCTATGACCGACGCCCCACGCGATAACTCCGCCACCCGTGCGCGCTGGCAGACCTGTCTCAAGCTGGCCCGCGAACTCCTCCTCATCGGACCGGACAACACCGACCTCAAACTCGGCTATCTCCACACCCTCATCGACACGGGCAGCCTCGGCGTCACCCGCCACCCCCGCAAGAAGATCCTCATCATCGGCGCCGGGATCACCGGCCTGGTGGCCGGCCGCCTGCTCAAGGACGCGGGCCACGACGTCACCATCCTCGAGGCCAACACCGGCCGTGTCGGCGGGCGCATCAAGACCTTCCGCACCACCAAACACCACCAGCCGTTCGACGACGCCGCCCAGTACGCCGAGGCCGGCGCCATGCGGCTGCCCGACTTCCACCCGCTCGTCCTCGCCCTCGTCGACAAACTCGGGCTCGGCCGCCGCCTGTTCTACAACGTGGACGTCGACCCCGCCACCGGCAGTGGTCCCGATGTCCCCGTCCCCCCGGTGACGTACACCTCCTTCACCGGCCGCACCTGGACCTACGGCGACGACAGCCCCGACTTCCGCGCCCCCGACAAGCGCGGCAACACCTGGATCCGCACCAACCGCGTCCAAGTGCGGCGCTCCGACTACAGCGCCGTCCCGGAGAAGATCAACGAGGGTTTCCACCTCACCGACGACGAGGTCCGCGCCCCCGCCGTGCAGATGGTCGACGACGCGCTGGAGAGCGTGCGGGACTACTACTCCGACGTCGTGGACGGGAAGCGGGTCAACAAGCCGCTCGAGGAGTGGATCGAGGGCTGGGCCCGGGTGATCCGTGACTTCGACGGCTATTCGATGGGTGGCTTCCTGCGCGACTACGCCGGGCTCAGCGATGAGGCCATCGAGGCGGTCGGAACGCTGGAGAACATGTCCTCGCGGCTCCATCTCTCCTTCTTCCACAGCTTCCTGAGCCACACCGACATCAGCCCCGGTGTGCGCTACTGGGAGATACCCGGTGGCAGCTGGCGGCTTCCGGACGCGCTCCACCGGGGTCTGCGCGACGAGGTGCGGTTCGGTCACCGCATGATCCGCCTGGAGTACTTCGACCCCAGCCGCGACACCACGCCCGAGGGGACCGGCGCCGTCGGACCCGACGGATGGGGCGTGGCCGTGCAGACCGTGGCCGAGGACAATCCGGCGGGTCCGACGCGCCTGTGGACCGCGGATCTGGCCATCGTCGCCATCCCGTTCTCCACCCTGCGGTTCGTGGAGATCGTCCCCTCGATGTCGTACAAGAAGCGCCGCGCCATCATCGAGACCCACTACGACTCGGCCACCAAGGTGCTGCTGGAGTTCAGCCACCGGTGGTGGGAGTTCACCGAGGACGACTGGCGCAGCGAGCTCGAGAGCATCACACCGGGCCTCTACGAGTACTACCAGCGCGGCGGCGAGACCGGCACCGATCCCGTTCCCGCGCTCGCCGAGGCGGGCCGCGACCTGCTCGGCGCCGCGGTCAAGGACAGCGGGGTCACCGAGGAGTTACGTCAGGTCAACAGCACCATGCCACTGCGCGGCCCGGCCGTGCGCCCCGCCACCCACTGCTTCGGTGGCGGCTCCGCCACCGACAACCCCAACCGCTTCATCTACTACCCCTCGCACCCGGTCGAGGGCAGCACCGGCGGTGTGGTGCTCGCCTCGTACTCCTGGTCCGACGACGCCGCGCGCTGGGACTCCATGCGCGAGGCGGAGCGCTATGTCTACGCCCTGCGCAACCTCCAGGCCCTGCACGGCCGCCGCATCGAGGTGTTCTTCACCGGCCTGGGCGCCACCAAGAGCTGGGCCCGCGACCCGTATGCCTTCGGCGAGGCCGCCACGTACACCCCACACCAGATGACCAGCTTCCACCTGGACGCCTCCCGCCCCGAGGGCCCGGTGCACTTCGCCGGGGAGCACACCTCCCTCAAACACGCCTGGATCGAGGGCGCCCTGGAGAGCGCCATCCGCGCCGCCACCGCCGTCCACCAGGCACCGCCCCTCACCACCCCGGGCCCGGACCAGGAGGGCGGCTCATGACCGCGATCACCCCCGAGTGCACGGTCGCCCGCTATCTGGCCCGCCGCCTGGCCGAGCTGGGCATCACCCATCTGTTCGGGGTGCCCGGCAACCACCTCGGCCCGTTCCTCACCCCCCTTCGGGCCGAGGGCGACGTCGAGTGGGTCGGCACCCCCACCGAGGGCGGCGCGGGCCAGGCCGCCGATTCCTACGCCCGGCTCCATGGCATCGGCGCGGCCGCGGTCACCTACAGCGTCGGCGCGTTCAACCTGCTCAACGCCTGTGGCGGGGCGTATGTGGAGCACGTCCCGCTCATCGCCATCAACGCCTGCCCGCCGTACGAGCAGTGGCAGAACTACCGCGCCCTCGGCCTGCTCACCTCCCATATGAGCCCGCGCCGGGAGAGCAACCTGGACGCCTACCGGCAGGTCACCGTGGACGCGCAGGTCATCTCCAACCCGGGCCTCGCGCCGGGCCAGATCGACGCCGCGCTCACCGCCTGTCTGTCCGAGCGCAGGCCCGTCTATCTGGAGGTGATGGAGGATCTGTGGGACGAGCCGTGTGCCGTCGCCGAGCAGCCGCTGCTGCGCCGCGAGCGGCCGTTCAGCGCGCGCAACGAGGCCATGCTGGCGGGGGCCGTCGCCGCGATCCTCACGCTGGTCGAGGAGCACCCCGGCCCGGACGGCAGGCCCCGGCCGATCGTGTGGGCGGGCGAGGAGGTCGAGCGGTTCCGCCTCGACCGGCAGCTCTCCGATCTGACGCAGGCCACCGGGGTGCCGTTCTGCACCACCGTCGGCGCCAAGGCCGTCCTCGACGAGCGGCTGCCGCAGTTCCACGGCGTCTACAACGGCAAGGCCAGCCACCCGGATGTGCACTCGATCTTCAAGGACTGGGCCACCTGCCGGATCGGCCTCGGCACCTGGTCCACCTCGAAGAACCTCGGCGGTGAACTGTCTGTCGGCACGGACTGGGTGGTGGCGGCCCGGGGCGGTGTCAGCGTCGGCACCCAGTACTTCCCCGACGTCCAGCTCGCCCGGCTGATACCGGCCCTCCAGGACGCGCTGGTGGCGCGCTTCGGCTCCGGTGGCCTGACCGCCGACTACTACGCCGAGGCCCACGCCCACCACGGCGCGGCCGAGGACCGTCCCGCCTCCCTCGAGGACCACCGCGCCACGACGCTCCGCGCCGGCGGCTCGTCGTCCGGGTCCGGCGAACGGCTCACGTACGACGGGGTGTTCGACCGGATCAACCACTTCCTGGCCAAGGAGACCCGGGAGAGCTGGACGGTGGTCTCCGACGCCGCGTTCTCCCTCATCGGCTCGATGAACCTGACCCTGCCCGCGGGCGGCTTCCTGTCCCAGGTCAGCTGGCTGTCCATCGGCTGGTCCGTGGGTGCGGCCACCGGCGCGGCGCTCGCCCCCGAGCGCGGCCACGCCCGCCCGATGGTGTTCGTCGGCGACGGCGCCTTCCAGGAGACCTGCCAGGAGATCTCCACCCACACCAGGCTCGGTCTGCGGTCGGTGGTGTTCGTGATGGACAACGGGCACTTCTACGGCATCGAGCAGATGCTGGTGCACCCGTCCTACTACGCGGACCGGGACTCCCACGGCGCCGATGACACCGATGGCGCGGACTTCTACAACGTCCTCCACCCGTGGCACTACGAGCGGCTGGCGGATGTCTTCTCCGGCAAGAAGACCCCGGCGCACGGGGTCAGCGTGGCACACGCCTCCGAGCTGGACGAGCTGCTGGCCCGCCTCACCGACCCGACCGACCCGGTCAATTCCGGACCACTGCTGGTCCGCGTCCGCCTGCACCGCCACGACTATCCGCGGGCGATGGCCTACAAAGTAAAAGGAGAGTAGGAAAATGTCGGAGATCATCAATGTATTGATCGCGTTCGACGCGTTCTCGATCGCCAAGCAGTATCCCGACGCGTCAAAGGACTACAACGAGCCGACGTATGTCGACCAGAGCCTGATCTATATGACGACGCGCCAGGACCGCGTCGTCGGCACCTCGGGGGCCGAGCTGAACTTCCGCGCCAACCCCAGGGACATCATCAGGTGGCGCGAGACGACGCTGTCGCTCAACAGCGAGTACTGCGCCTTGCTGTACAGGTACGTGAGCGACGACCCGCTCATCAGCACACCGCAGGTCGTGATCGGCGACGGCACCTATCCGATCCCGAAGGACGGGGCCACCGACCGGCCGGACTTCGACACACAGGACTACGAGGATCACTTCTGGGAGGCGGACGTCAAGAAGATCGGCGAGGTCACCTACCACTTCTACTTCCAGATCCTGGACAGCGATCAGCAGCTGGTCGGGTACTTCCAGTGGGACCCGTTCATCACCATCGAGAAGCGATCCTGACGGCCCTCCCCGCGGTCAGGTAGCGGCACGTCCCGTAGGCGGTGCGGGGGTACGCAACGCCAAAGGGTGA
>NZ_JBHYVB010000013.1:55713-77757 GCF_042750115.1 Streptomyces sp. NPDC059455 | reverse complement strand
GCCGCGGTGGGTGGGTGGCGCGCCGTGTGCGGGGGGGGGGGGGGGGCCCCCCCCCCCCCCCGGCGACTCCGGCTCGGCCGTAGTCACCAGTTGGCGGGCTCGGCGAGGCTGTAGGAGTTGGCGATGCGCGCCTGGTCATGGAAGACGGAGAGCTCCGACGGGCCCGCGGGCGGGTTCTCGCGCCAGCCCGTGCAGTAGATCCCGGACGACCAGCGGACCGTGTTCGACGTCTTGGGCAGCACGGTGACGCCGGTCCTGCTGTACTTCTTCACCCCGTTGACCCAGATCTCGAAGGCGCCGTCGGTCGCGTGCAACTTCAGGCGTGTGACGATCCGGATCCATGTGCCGCGCAGATCGGTCACCTTGGCGACGTTCGCGCTGATGCCCCCGGACCCGCCGATGCGCAGCTCGTCGTTCTGGATGAACATCAGCTCCCAAGGGCCCTCGGGATCCTCGGGTGACCACTGCTGGAAGGTGACGTTCTGGTTGTGGAACTGCCAGTTGGGGGCGAGGTAGATGGCCTGGCCGTAGTAGCGGTCCTGGCCGACGGCCTGGGTGGAGGCCTGTATGGTCTCGGAGTGGTAGCCGCCGCCCTCGTTGATGTACGTCTGCTTGGCCTCGATGGCGTTGCCGCCCTTGTAGGCGGGGGTGGTGACATTGCGGATGACGCCTTGCTTCTGGGGCTTCTGCGGGTAGTTGGACCACCCCTGGACGGTGCCCTCGTTCTGGAAGTAGACCCCGGCGGGCAATGCCCGGACACCCGCGTCGCTCCGGGCTCCGGCCGTCGCGGTGCCACCGCTGAGGGCGAGGCCGCCGACCAGTGCGCCGGTGACGCAGAGCAGGTGGATCCGTTTGCAGACCCGTTTCACTAACATCCGATCAATCCTCTCGGAGAGCTTGGCTCAGGTCTGAACTTTTCGCAGAAGCTACCGCGTAGAGGATGACGCGTCCACATCAGGAAGAAGATAGGTCCGATGACAGTGCCAGTTTCGATGCCTAGCGCGCAGGGAAGACGCCCGCGGCGTGGGTCGCCGCGGGGGCACTCAGCAGGGTGTGGAGCCGGTCGAACAGTTCGCCCGCGGCCACGCCGTTCCACTCCGGCGGAAGCAGTTCCAGGGGGAGCCCCGGGTCGCGGTAGGGCATGCGCCGCCACTGGGTCAGCATCGGTACGTAGGTCCGGAACGCCTCCAGTGGCCGTGGCTCGCGGCGCGTCACCGCGTCCAGCACGGGGCCGTACCGGTGCCGGAAGTCCGCGTACATGGCGGTGAGTTCGTCCAGGTCCCACCAGGAGCGGACCTTCTGCCGCGGGTCCCCGAAGGCCACGTGGTCACCGGTGAAGATGTCGACGTACGCGGACAGCTCCCGGCGTTCCAGGGTTCGCCGCGCCTCGTCCGCCAGGTGTCCGGGGGCGATCCAGACGCCCGACGCGGCGGTGCCGAAGCCCAGTCGGGTCAGGGCCGTCCGCAGGGCGTGCCGCTTCTCGCGCTCGGACTCGGGCACGGAGAACACCACGAGGACCCAGCCGTCCTCGCGGGACGCCCTGGCCTGCCGGAAGATGCGTACGTCCCCCTCGGCGAGCGTCTGCAGGGTCGAGTCGGCGAGTGAGTACCCGGCGACGCCCTCGCGGCGCTCGCCGCGCAGCACCTCACGGCGTTTCATCCGGGAGACCGAGGACCGCACGGCCCGGCTCTCCACGCCGAGGTCCGCCATGAGGCCGATCAGCGAGGCGACCGAGAGCCAGTTGTGCTCGCCCCGGGCGTAGAGGCCGTAGAGCGTGAGGATGAGCGGGGCGTGGCGGGACTCCCGTTCGCCCGCCACGGTGGTGGCCGGTGTCGTCTGCGCGGTCATTCCCGGCACCCTAACGTCTGGCACGGCGATGGTGATCACCCGCTCTCGCCGGGGCGTTGCGGAGGGATGCGCGGATGGCGTCGGCCTCTCCTGTCGGCCTCGGCCTCTTCTGTGGACGCGGTCTCCCCCTACGCGCGCGGCGCCACGAGTCGTTCCTCCGGTATCACCGCCACACCCAGGATCTCGATCATGGCTTCGGGCTGCCACAGCGCCGTGCAGCCGATACCCGCCATGGCCGGGTAGACGGGCCCGGCGAGTTCGCGCCAGACCTTGCCGATCTCCTTGCCGTGCGCCTGGTAGTCGGGGATGTCGGTGAGGTAGATGGTCACGCTCACCAGGTCCTCGGGCCGCCCGCCGGCCTCGCGCAGCGTGGTGAGCAGATTGCCGAACGCCTGCCGGAACTGCTCGACGATGCCCCCCGGAACGATCTTCATGTCCGCGTCGAGGGCGGTCTGTCCTCCCAGGTGGAGGGTGTTTCCGGCGAGTGTTCCGTGTGAGTAGCCGCTGGGTGTCGGCAGGGTGCTCGGGTTCACGGGGACGGGGGTCATGGGGCCTCCGGCTCGGTTGTGTTCCGTCCTGTCCCACGGCCGGGCAGGTGTATTGACTTTAGTTGACGACCGTGAGAAACACGAGACATCGGATCCTGGTCCCCGACTGAACGGAGCCGACCCCATGGAGCCCGATCTGAGCAAGTACCGCCTCGAGGGCGACAATTCGATGTACCGGCTGCCCAGCGGCATCGTCGCCCCCGTGGTGACGCGCGGCGGCCTCGAGAACGCCGACACCGCCGACTCGGGCGGTGCCGTCCGCATCTCGGGCGTGAGCATCCAGCACACCCCGGCCACCCGTCTCTGGTTCGGCAAGGTCAGCAACGAGCCGGGCTATCGCTCGGTGACCCATCACCACGGCGAGGCCGAGACCGGCGGCTATGTCCTGTCCGGCCGGGCCCGCATCTACTTCGGCGAGGAGCTCCGGGACTACGTCGACATGGAGGAGGGCGACTGGGTGTTCGTGCCACCGTTTATGCCGCACGTGGAGTGCAACCTCTCCCGCACCAAGCCGCTGACCTGGATGACCACCCGGACACCGGAGAACATCGTGGTCAACCTGCCCGATATCGCCGACACCGAGCTGCGCGACTGGCTGGACCGCCGATGACCCCGCCGCCCCCCACCTCGGCCGTCTTCACCGCCGCCGTCACCCTCAAGCCCACCCAGCCCGAACACTTCGACCTCGCCTTCACCGCCACCACCCAGCCCTGCCCCTGGCCCAAGGCGTACGGCGGCGATCTGGTGGCCCAGGCCGCGGCGGCGGCCATGCGGTCGGTGACCGACGGCAAGTCGCCGCACTCGATGCACAGCTACTTTCTGCGCCCCGCCGACATCGGCGCCGAGGTGCGCTACGAGGTGGAGGTGGTGCGCGACGGCCGCGGCTACAGCACCCGGCAGGTGCGCGGCTACCAGAACGGCAAGCCGCTCTACGTCTGCCTGGCCGGATTCGCGGCGGGCGAGGCCGGTGCGGACTTCCACGCCGACTTCGGCGAGGACGTGCCCGCCCCGGAGGACCTGCCCAGTTCGGCGGAGTACCTCGCCGAGCGCGACGGCGGCTCCATGACCGAGGAGTCCAAGGCGTACTGGTCCGGCGGCCGCGGCTTCGACATGCGGCACGTCCCCGGCCCGGTCTATCTCACCGTCGAGGGAGAGCGCCTTCCGCACCAGGCGGTCTGGCTGAAGCCCTTCGACCCGCTGCGCCCGGTCGACGGGCTGACCGACGCCCAGCGGGACCTCGCCGCCCTGGCGTATGTGTGCGACTACACGATCCTCGAACCCGTGCTGCGGGTGCTCGACCTGCCCTGGGCCAGACCCGGACTGGTCACCGCGAGCCTCGACCACGCGATGTGGTTCCACCGCCCGGGGCCGGTGGACGGCTGGCTGCTCTACGTCCAGGAAGCCGTCGCCGCCGACGCGGGCCGGGGCCTGGGCACGGGGCGCTTCTACACGCGCGATCACCGCCACCTGGCCACCGTGGTCCAGGAGGGCCTGATCCGCCCCACCTGATCCGCCGCTCTCCCCGGCGGGCTCCCGGAAGGACTCTTCCGTGACTCTTCCGCACCCCCTCTCGCCCTCGGCGCACCTCGACACCTTCACCCGCGACCAGCTGCCCCCCGCACATCTGTGGCCGACCCTCGAGTTCACCACGCCGGAGCTGCGCTACCCGGACCGGCTCAACGCGGCCACCGAGCTCATCGACACCCCCACCGCGCTGTTCGGCCCCGACCGCCCCGCCCTGCGCACCCCGTCCGGTGAGGTGTGGACGTACGGCGAACTGCTGATCCGCGCCAATCAGGTGGCCCAGGTGCTCACCGAGGACCTGGGCCTGGTGCCGGGGCGGCGCGTCCTGCTGCGCTCGCCCAACAACCCCTGGACCGTCGCGGCCTGGCTCGGTGTCCTCAAGGCCGGTGGCGTGGTGGTGACCACGATGGCCGCCCTGCGCACCCGGGAGCTCGTCCCCGTGGCCGAGCGCACCCTGCCGTCGATCGCCCTGGTGGACCACCGGTTCGCCGATGACGTCCGCACGGTCCGGGACACCGCGCTGCCCGGACTGACAGTGGTGGAGTACGGCGGCAGCGGCCCGGACGATCTGGTGGCCAGGACCGCGGACAAGTCCGGTGAGTTCACCAACGTGGACACCGCCGCCGACGATGTGGCACTGCTCGGCCCCACCTCCGGATCCACCGGCGCGCCCAAGATCACCATGCATTTCCACCGGGACATCCTGTCCATCGACAACACCTTCGGCCGCCACACCCTGCGCCTGGTCCCGGACGACCTGGCGGCCTGCACCGCGCCCCTGGCCTTCACCTTCGGCCTCGGCATGCTGGTCGTCTTCCCGCTGCGGGCCGGAGCCTGCGCCCTGCTGACGGAGTCCGCCACTCCCCCGCACCTCGCGGAGCTGGTGGCGCGGCACGGCGTCACCGCCCTGGCCACCGCGCCCACCGCCTACCGGGCGATCCTGCGCGAGGGCGCCGAGCGGCGGCTGGCCGGGCTGCGCATCGGTGTGTCCGCGGGCGAGCACATACCCCGCGCCACCTGGCAGGAGCTGCACGAACACATAGGCCTGAGGATCATCGACGGCATCGGCGCCACCGAGCTGTTGCACATCTTCATCTCCGCGGCCGGAGACGACATCCGGCCCGGCGCCACGGGCAAGGCGGTCCCCGGCTATCGCGCCACCGTACTCGGCCCCGACGGCACGGAACTCGGCCCCGGGGAGCCGGGCAGACTCGGGGTCATCGGCCCGGTCGGCTGCCGCTATCTGAGCGGCGAGCGCCAGCGGGACTACGTCCTGGCGGGCTGGAACATCACCGGTGACATCTTCCACCGGGACGAGGACGGCTACTTCCACTACCACGCCCGCAGCGACAGCATGATCGTGTCCTCGGGGTACAACATCGGCGGCCCCGAGGTGGAGGCCGCCGTCGACACCCACCCGGACGTCGTGGAATCCGCCGTGGTGGCCCGCCCCGACGCCGAGCGCGGCTCGATCGTGTGCGCCTTCGTGGTGCTGCGGGACGGTGTGCCCGCCGACGCCGCCAAGGCGAAGGAGATCCAGGACCATGTCAAGCAGGTCCTGGCGCCCTACAAGTACCCGCGCGAGGTGCGGTTCCAGAACGCCCTGCCGCGCAACACCAGCGGCAAACTGCAGCGCTTCAAGCTGCTGCGCGCGGTCACCGAGGACGAGCCGGCCGCCGAGGCCGTCGCCGAGAGTTGAGAGGAACCCCCTTGAAGATCGCGATCATCGGCGGCGGTCCCGGCGGGCTGTACTTCGCGGCCCTGATGAAACAGCTCGAGCCCGCCCACGACATCACCGTCTGGGAGCGCAACGCCCCCGACGACACGTTCGGCTTCGGCGTCGTCTTCTCCGACGAGACGCTCGGCGGCATCGAGAACGCCGACACCACCATCGCCCAGGACATGGCCCGGCGCTTCGCCCGCTGGACCGACATCGATATCCACTACCGGGGCGAGAGCCACACCGTCGGCGGCCAGGGCTTCGCCGCCATGAGCCGCAAGGAACTGCTCCGCCTGCTCCAGGAGCGCTGCCGCGACCTCGGCGTCACCCTGCGCTTCTCCACCCTCGCCCCGGACACCGGGCGGCTGCGCGCCTCGTACGACCTGGTGGTGGGGGCCGATGGCGTCAACTCCCCCGTACGGGCCGCCCACGCGGAGGTCTTCCGCCCCTCCCTGGACCGTCGGCACAGCAAGTACATGTGGCTCGGCACGGACCGGGTCTTCGAGGCGTTCCAGTTCTTCGTCAAGCAGACGGAATGGGGCGTCGTGCAGGTGCACGGCTACCCCTACTCCGCCACCGGCTCCACCTTCATCGTCGAGATGCACGAGGACGTCTGGCGGCGGGCGGGCTTCGACGCCACCGAAGGAGCCGACTTCGCACCGGGTGCCTCCGACGAGCACGCCGTGGCGCGCGTCCGGGAGCTCTTCGCCGACGAACTCGACGGCCACCAGGTGTTCGCCAACAACTCCAAGTGGCTGAACTTCACGACCGTACGCAACGAGCGCTGGCACCACGGCAACCTCGTGCTCATCGGGGACGCCGCCCACACCGCGCACTTCTCCATCGGCTCGGGCACCAAGCTGGCGATGGAGGACGCGCTCGCCCTCGCCGCCTGTCTGCACGAACACCCCGACGCCGAGGGCGCGTTGACCGCCTACGAGACCGAGCGGCGCCCGGTCGTGGAGTCCACCCAGCGGGCGGCGCAGGGCTCGCTGGAGTGGTTCGAGAACATCGGGATGTACGTCCACCAGGAGCCGACCCAGTTCTGTTTCAATCTGCTGACCCGCTCCCGCCGCATCACCTATGACAACCTGCGCACCCGGGACCCGGAGTTCGCCGACCGGGTCGATGTGGCCTTCGCCGCCGCGCAGGGCCTCGACGGCGTGGCACCGGCGATGTTCCAGCCGTACCGGCTGGGCGCGTTGGAGCTGAAGAACCGGGTGATCGTGTCGCCGATGGACATGTACTCCGCCGTGGACGGCGTGCCCGGCGACTTCCACCTCGTCCACCTCGGCTCCAAGGCCATGGGCGGCGCCGGACTGGTGATGACGGAGATGGTGTGTGTCTCGCCCGAGGGCCGCATCACCCCCGGCTGCACCGGCCTGTGGAACGGCGAGCAGGGCGATTCCTGGCGGCGGATCGTCTCCTTCGTTCATGAGCGGAGCACCGCCCGTATCGGCCTCCAGCTCGGCCACTCGGGCCGCAAGGGCTCTACCCGGCTGATGTGGGAGGGCATGGACGACCCGCTGCCGCAGGACAACTGGGAGGTGGTCGGACCCTCCCCGCTGCCGTACGGCCCCGGCTCGGCCGTGCCGCGCGAGCTCACCCGCGCCGATATGGACCGGATCGCCGAGGACTTCGTGGCCGCCGCCCGCCGGGGTGCCGACGCCGGGTTCGATCTGCTCGAACTGCACTGTGCGCACGGCTACTTGCTGTCCTCCTTCCTCTCCCCGATCGCCAACCACCGCACCGACGCGTACGGCGGTCCGCTGGAGAACCGGCTGCGTTTCCCACTGGAGGTGTTCGACGCCGTGCGGGAGGTCTGGCCCGCGGAGCGGCCCATGATCGTGCGCATCTCCGCCACCGACTGGGTGCCGGACGGCAACACCGAGTATGACGCCGTGGAGATCGCCCGCGCGTTCATCGCCCACGGCGCGGACGCCATCGACGTCTCCTCCGGCCAGGTCACCAAGGACGAGCGCCCGGCCTTCGGCCGCTCCTACCAGACCCCGTTCGCCGACCGCATCCGCCACGAGGTGGCCGCCGCCACCGGGGCCGCGGTCATCGCGGTGGGCGCGATCGCCTCGTACGACGACGTCAACTCGCTGCTGCTGGCGGGCCGCGCCGATCTGTGCGCCGTGGGCCGCACCCATCTGTACGACCCGCACTGGACCCTGCACGCGGCGGCCGAGCAGGAGTACCGGGGCCCGGGCGCCGCATGGCCGGTGCAGTTCGGCGCGGGCGGCCGCAAGCCCCCGGCCACGCGCACCGACGCCGTACGGCCCCGGCTGTCACTGCTCCGGCCCGACCCCGCCGACCAGGCCGTTCATCTGCGCTGGACCCCGACGCGCGCTCCGGCCCCCGTGTCCTGAGGGCGTGGCAGCGGTGCCGGAACCGGGTGTCAGCCCGTCGCCGCCGCCCGGTAGGGACGGAAGAAGGCCCGCAACTCCTCGGCGTAGAGCTCGGGCTCCTCGAACGGCGCGAAGTGTCCGCCGCGCGCGAGCTCGGTCACCCGCACGAGGTTCGTCGTGCGCTCCAGCCACGCCCGCGGCGGGCGGACGATGTCGCCGCGGAAGAGCGAGAAGCCGGACGGCACCTCGACCCGGCGGGCGTGCTGCGCGGGCGGGATGGCGGCGTTGGCGTGGTACATGCGCATCGCGGAGCCGATCGTGCCCGTCAGCCAGTAGAGCGTGACGTTGGTGAGGATCTCGTCCTTGGTGAAGCTCCGCTCGATATCGCCGTCGCAGTCGCTCCACGCCCGGAGCTTCTCCACGATCCACGCGGCCAGCCCGGCCGGTGAGTCGGTGAGCCCGAAGGCGGCGGTCTGCGGTTTGGTGCGGTGCATGGCGGCGTACGCGCCCTCGGCCGCGCCCCAGCCCGTAACGGTCTCGAACCAGGCGCGCTCCTCGGGCGTGAGGTCCGCCGGGTCGCCGGTGAAGACGGGCAGGCCGCCGTCCATGCGGTGCACGGCCACCACCCGGTCGGGGTGGTCGAGCCCGAGGTAGCGGCTCACATGGCTGCCGACGTCCCCGCCCGCCGCGCCGAACCGCTCATAGCCGAGCACGTCCATCAGCTCGGCCCACAGCCCGGCGACCGCGATGGAGTCGAGCGGCGGGCCGGTGGGCCGGTCGGAGTACCCGTAGCCCGGCATGTCGGGCACGACCACGTCGAACGCGTCGGCGGGGTCGGCGCCGTGCGCACCGGGGTCGGTGAGGTGCGGGATGACCTTCGTATAGCGCCAGAACGAGTCCGGCCAGCCGTGGCTGAGCACCAGTGGCAGGGCGGGCCCGGCCGGGGCGGTGGCCCGGACGTGGGCGAAGTGGATCCCCAGGCCGCCGAGCCGGACACGGAAGCGCGGCAGCCGGGCGAGCGCCGCCTCCTGCGCCGCCCAGTCGAACCCGTCCGCCCAGTAGGCGACGAGCTCGCGGAGGTAGTCGAGGTCGGTCCCGAGCGCCCACCCGGCGTCCTCGGGCGCGTCCGGCCAGCGCGTCGCGCGCAGCCGCGCGCGGAGGTCCTCGAGCGCGGCGGGGTCGGTCCGCGGGGTGAACGGCTGGGGTCGGGGCGGGGCATCCGGCATGCCACGCACCCTACAACCCGCCGGTGTCAGTCGTCGGGGATGCCGGGCCGCTGAGGGCGGGCACGGTGGTCTCGGGCCGGGCCAGCGAGCGGGCGCCGAGGCGGAACTGTTCGACCTGGTCGAGGATGGTCCGGCCGACCGGGAGATGTCCCCAGTCGCTGATGCCCTGATACGTGGTGGGCTCCCAGGACGTCTCGTCGATGACGATGGGGTTCCAGCCGACCTCCCACTCGAAGCCCGAGGGGGTGCGGGCGTAGTAGGAGAGCTCCTTGTCGTTGGTGTGCTGCCCGATGGAGAGGGCCATGTCGAAGCCGAGTTCATGGACGCGCTGGTAGCTCCGGGCCACGTCGTCGAGCGTGGCCGCCTGGATGTTGAGGTGCTGGACACGGGTGCGGATCGGGTCGAGCGGCAGTCCACGCACCGCGGCGACGGCGACGGGGCGCCCCACCGAACCGCGCGGCCGGACGGTGTTCCTCCAGGTCCGCGAGACCACACGCGAGAAGATCGCCGAGACGGTCGGGACACTCTTCCCCGAACTGGACCAGGACGCCGTCCACGCCCTGACCACCTACGCCGTGGCGGGCGCCGACGGGCTGTTCGTACAGCGGGAGATCAACGGCGATGCCATCGACCTGGTGGCCATGTTCGAACTGCACGCACAGCTGCCGCACGAGGCGGCGACCCGCATGGCGGCGAGGAGCGAGCGCTGAAAGACACGCGTGCCGCCTGCTCGCGATTCAGGTCGATTGGCGGCGGCGATACGCCTGCGTCTTCGCGCGGTTGCCGCACAGCTGGGGTGAGCACCATTTGGCCCGGCCCGGGCGGGAGTTGTCGTAGAAGACCCACTGGCAGTCGGGGGCCGGACACACCCTGAGCCGATGCCAGGTCCCATTCACCGTGGCGGTCAGCGCGGACATGACGATATGTGCGAGGGCGGTGTCCACGGGGTCGGCGGCGATGGTCAGGTGGGCGCCGTGGCCGGCGGTCAGTGTGACGTGGAAGGAGTAGCCGACCGCGGCCTCGCCACCCTCGCCGTCACCCTCCGCGTCCTGGCGCAGCGCGGCCCGCAGCGCCGTGCGCAGCGCGCGGGCTCTGGTCAGGTGGCCCTGATGGGCCTTGGTGTCGGGTGCGTCACCTACGAAGAGGTCATGTTCCCGCAGCCAGCGTTCCAGATCGACGGGCGTGGCGAGCGCGTCGTGTCCCGTAAGGCGCCGCCCGTGTGCGACGAATCCCCGGCGATCCTCGGTGTTGGCGAAGTGATGGAGCAGGGCGATGCCCACCGGAAGGCCCTCGACCTCCTCGGCCCTAGTCGGTGGCAGCATGACCGATGTCCCCGTGAACGCGCCGGTAGGCATCCTTCACCCGGATCCGATCGCCGTCGAACTCGAACATGTCGCAGCCGTGCACCTCGTGGACCTGGCCATCGGTGTCGGTACCGGTGTAGGACCACTGGGAAGCGCCCCGGTTCCCGGCGATGAAGGCCACCCCGCCGGGCCGCGATTCGAGCCCCGCGTCGTAGGCGAGCATCAGCTCGAACCCCTTGCGCACTTCGGCCCGTCCGCGGAAGGTCATGCCCGGCTCCGGGCCGACGGACGCGCGGAACACACAGTCGTCCGTCATGAACTCCATCAGCAGGTCGAGATCCTTCCGCCGCCATGCCTCGCCGAAGCCTGCCAGCCGTTCCGGTGTCATCCCCATGACTAAACCCTTCCCGCGAAGCGTGCGGTGAGATAGGCATCCGTGTTCGGGCCGTCGGGGTTGGCGAGCACATGGCGCAGCCATGCCCGGCGTTCGAAGTCGGTGACGGCCAGCTCCCAGACGCAGCCGATGGCCTCACCGGGGTGCGGCGACAGCGCGTCCGGCTGCTCCAGGGGCGCCGAGAACAGTCGCTGATGGATCTCGTTCTCCCCGTGCCACCAGTCCACCAGCGCGAAACAGCGGTCGGCCGCGTCATGCGCGATGGCGAACCCGATGCCATGGCGGCTGTCCGTCCGAGCGGGGCTGGGCAGCACCGAGGCCGCGGTCTCCACGGTCGCGGCCACCAGCGCGGGACGCGGCACATCGGTCCACGCGCTGATGCCGTACACCTTCACGGCCCATCCACCGACCGTCTCCAGGCCCAGGAAGCCAATGGCCCGAGGACGATGCGGCCGCCGGAGCACGACCGATCCCCGTTGCGCGCTCATGGCCCGCCCTCCTCCACGACGACACGTGTTAAATGATTAGCAGGTGTCGACACTCTCGCGCAACACATGGCTCCGCTCCGGTGTCCCAGGCCCAGGCCGCGATCTCGACGCGGTTGCGGACGGTCAGCTTGGCCTGGATGTTCTCCGGTGACCGGGTGTCACGGCTCGGGGTCCGGGTCTTACGGCTTCGCCGTCCCGCGCAGGAAGCGGATGACCGGGTGGCCCGGATCGTGGGTGACATCGGCCTGGACGTCGTAGACCCGCTTGATCAAGGACGGGGTCAGCACATCGCCGGGACTGCCCTCGGCCACGACGCGTCCCTCGCGGAGGACGAGCAGGCGGTCGCAGTACATCGCGGCGAGGTTGAGGTCGTGGAGGGCGATCACGGCGGCGATCGGCAGGCTGACGACGAGGTCGAGCAGATCGAGCTGGTGCTGGATGTCGAGGTGGTTGGTCGGCTCGTCGAGCAGGAGCTCGCGCGGTTCCTGGGCGAGGGCCCGGGCGATCTGGGTGCGCTGGCGTTCGCCACCGGAGAGGGTGTGCCACGACTGACCGGCCCGGTCGGTCAGTCCGCTGCGCTCCAGGGCCGCGTCGACGGCCCGGGTGTCCACGGCGGAGGCCGACGCCCAGGCGCGCCGGTGCGGGATACGGCCGAGGGCCACCACCTCGCGGACGGTCAGCTCGGTCTGGGTGTGGGCATGCTGTTCGACGGTGGCGATACGGCGCGCCGTGGCGCGGCGGCCGACCTGTGGCAGGGCGCGGCCGTCCAGGGTGACCACTCCGGCGGAGGGGGCGAGGGTCCCGGCGAGCAGCCGCAACAGGGTTGATTTCCCTGAGCCGTTGGGACCGAGCAGGGCAACCGTCTCGCCGGGGCGCAGGGTGAGGGTGATGCCGTCGACGATCAGCCGGCCGTCGGTGCGGCGGCTGACGCGGTCGGCGCGGAGCCCGGAGGCCGCTTCCGGGGTGGCGGCGGGCTCCGAGTCGGGGGTTTCCGCGGTGGCGTCGGTCATGGCTTCCTCCGGCCGCGGTAGAGCACGGCGACGAAGGCCGGTACGCCGATGAGGGACGTCACCACGCCCACCGGGACCTCCTGGGGGTCGATGACGGTGCGGGCGGCGGTGTCCACCCACACCAGGAAGATGGCCCCGGCCAGTGCGGTGACCGGCAGCAGACGGGCGTGGCCGGGGCCGGTGAGGGCGCGGGTGGCATGCGGGAGGACCAGGCCGACGAAGCCGATGGCCCCGGCGGAGCTGACCAGGGTCGCGGTGAGCAGCGCGGTCGCGCACAGCAGGACGAGACGGGTACGGGCCACCCGGACGCCG
Source organism: Streptomyces sp. NPDC059455 (assembly GCF_042750115.1). Classification (NCBI taxonomy): domain Bacteria; kingdom Bacillati; phylum Actinomycetota; class Actinomycetes; order Kitasatosporales; family Streptomycetaceae; genus Streptomyces; species Streptomyces sp. NPDC059455. The sequence goes on along the minus strand of NZ_JBHYVB010000013.1, from coordinate 65,032 downwards.
AGCGCCGCGGCGGCCTCCTCCCCGAAGGCGAACGCGTCCAGGGTGCGGGCGTAGCCGAGACAGACCGCGAGGACGGCGGCCAGGACGGCGGTACACAGCAGCACATCGCCCCACCCGGCGCCGGTGAGCGAGCCGAGGAGCCAGAACAGCACGGCCCGGGTGGTGTCGGCGTCCGCGGAGGTGAGGACGATGAACGAGGTCAGCGCGGAGAACAGCTGCATGGCGGCCACTCCGGACAGCACCACGCGGTCGGTGCTGCCACCGAGAGTGTGGCTGAGCACCAGCACCAGGCCGAAGGACAGCAGCGCACCGGTGAACGCGCCCGCCGACAGGGACACGGCCCCGCCGCCCACGCCGAGCACGACCACGGTGACGGCGCCGGTGGAGGCACCCGAGGACACCCCGAGGACGAAGGGATCGGCCAGTGGATTGCGCAGCAGGGACTGCATCACGGCCCCGCAGAGGGCGAGGCCCGCCCCGCACACGGCGGCGAGCAGTGTGCGCGGCATGCGCAGGTTCCACACGATGCCGTCCCGAAGTGGCGGCAAGGTGCTCTCCCCCAGGCCGAGATGGGCGGTGACCGCCGCCCATACGTCGGCCGTGGAGATGTCCGCCGGGCCGATGGTCACGGCGAAGGCGACCGACGCGAGCAGCGCGGCCAGCCCTCCCACGACCAGCGGCAGGAGGCGGGTGCTCATACGGCGGATGCCCAGGTTGCGGTTGCTCACGCGGCGGGTGCTCACATGGCGCGTATTCACTTGGCGCGCACTCACTTGGCGAGCCCGAAGTCGCGCAGCCCGGCGGCGACCTGTTCCACCCCTTCGACCGTACGGATGGACGGGTTCATGGCCTGCCCGCTCAGCAGGATGTACCGCTTCTTCCTCACCGCGGTGAGATTGCGGGTGGCGGCGTTGGTCTCGAGGAAACGCACCTTCGCCTGGGCGGTCTCCGCGGTCTGCTGCTCGCGCGTGAGATCGCCGAGGACGATGACGTCCGGGTCGCGGTCGGCCACGGTCTCCCAGTTGATCTGCGGCCACTCGTCGTGGGTGTCGGAGAAGGCGTTCTCCGCCCCGACGGCCCGGGTGATGGCGCCCGGCGCGCCACAGCAGCCGGCGAGGTAGGGCGACTGGGAGTTGGCGAACCAGTACATGAGGGAGACACCGGAGGCGTCCAGTCCCTCCGTGGCCTTGCGAACGCGCTCCTTCAGCCGCGCGACGAGCCTCTCGCCGCGCTCGTCGACACCGAACGCGTGGGCCAGATCGCGTATCTCGCCGTACACCACATCAAGGGTGAGGGGCTTGCCGCGGGAGCCGTCGCCACCGCTGTCGGTGTCCCTGCCCGCCGCGCAGTCGGACGGCGAGACATACGTGGGCACGCCCAGCTTCTCGAACTGCTCGCGGGTGGCCACGCCGCCCTTGCCGAGGGTGGAGACGAACGAGGCGGTGACGAAGTCGGGTTCGGCGTCCAGGGACTTCTCGAAGGACGGCGCGTTGTCGGCCAGACGCTCCACCGTGGCGTTGGCCTTCTCCAGGCCCTTCATCACCGGGTCGGTCCAGGTGGCGGTGGCCACCATGCGGTCGGCGAGGCCGAGCGAGAGCAGGATCTCCGTGGTGCCCTGGTTGAGCGAGAGGGCCCGTTTCGGGGCGGACTTCAAGGTGGTCTTGTGGCCGCAGTTGTCGATCGTGCGCGGATAGCCCGAACCGGCGGGCTTTCCGGCGGCCGCGTCGTCATGGCCGGAGCCACCGCACGCGGTGAGCAGAAGGGCGGGGGCGAGCAGGAACGCCGCGGTACGGCGGGCGGAGCGGAGCACGGGCAGCCTCGGTGGTCGGGGCTCGTACGCGGAGCCTGGCCTACGGACGTCCCCCGCGCACCGGGCGCGGAGGTGCCAGCAGGTCTTCGGACTCGGGCTCGTCCGGACGGGGCTCCTTCCCGGTGCTCGTTCGCGACGGCCCCACGGCCGTCACGGACTCCTCCCAGTGGTGTCACATGCCCCGCCCGTCCCCCTCACCGCTGCGCGTCAGTTCCGGATTCGCACCGGATTCCCTGGCCTCGGATGTGGCACGACTGGCTCCCCGAGACTACCAAGAGCGTCGAACGCTCGCGTCCCACGGTCAGTTCGGCCGCCGACGGGCCCGCTTCACCTCGCGGTCCACGGCCCAGGCGTCGCCGACCGGCCCGAGGTGGCCCAGCTTGTCGGGGTTGACCACCGTGCGAATGGTCTGGATCTGCCCGTCGAGCACATCGAGGACCAGGGTGTGGAGCACCTTGCCGTCCCGGTCCCGGAGGATCGCACCGGGCTGGCCGTTGACCTCACGCGGCTCCAACGACGCATCGATCCGCAGCAGCCAGGGGAAGACATTGCCCAGCAGCCGCGCCACGTTCTCCGCGCCCATGACGGCCCTGGCCAGCTGCGGGGCCTTGCCGCCACCGTCCCCGACCAGCCGCACATCGGCGGCCAGCAGCTTCCGCAGCCCGCCCACATCGCCGTCCTTCAGCGCGTCGAAGAACCGCGTGGCCAGCTCCTGCCGCTCCTGCCGGTCCGCCGCGAACCGCGGCCGTCCGGCCCGCATATGGCGCCGCGCCCGCACCAGCAGCTGCCGGCATGCCGCCTCCGACCGCCCCACCGCCGTGGCGATCTCGTCGAATCCGAAGGCGAACACCTCCCGCAGCACGAACACCGCCCGCTCCAGCGGGCTGAGCCGCTCCAGGAGCAGCAGCGCCGCCATCGACACCGAGTCGGCCAGCTCCACCGCGCGGGCCGGATCCTGATACGGATCGCTGAGCAGCGGCTCGGGAAACCACGGGCCCACATACTCCTCCCGTCGCACCCGCGCGGAGCGCAGCACATCGATCGAGATGCGGGTCACCGTGGCCGACAGATACGCCTTGGTGGACGTGGGCCGGGTGGCCGAGCCGTCGAAGCGCAGCCATGTTTCCTGCACCGCGTCCTCGGCCTCGCTCACACTGCCCAGGATCCGGTAGGCGATCGAGAACAGCAGCGGCCGCAGCTCCTCGAACTCCTCGACCTCACTCACGCGGATTCCCCTCCCCCGATGCCGGTCAGTGGAACTGCCCGACCTGGTAGTCGCCCGCCGGCTGCCGGGTGATGACGTTCAGCCGGTTCACCATGTTCATGAACGAGACCAGGATCACCAGGGCGGTGAGCTGCTCCTCGTCGTAGTGCTTGGCGGCGTTCGCCCACACCTCGTCGCCGACGCCACCGGCCGCGTCCGCCACCCGGGTCCCCTCTTCCGCCAGCTCCAGCGCGGCACGCTCGGCGTCGGTGAAGACCGTGGCCTCCCGCCATGCCGCCACCAGGTTCAGCCGCACGGCGGTCTCACCGGCCGCGGCGGCCTCCTTGGTGTGCATGTCGAGGCAGCCGGCGCAGCCGTTGATCTGGCTCACGCGCAGCGCCACCAGCTCCTGCGTGGCGGGCGGCAGCGGCGATCCCTTGACCGCCTTGCCCACCGCCATGACGGGCTTGAGGACCTTGCCCGCGGTCGGACCGGCGAAGTAGTTCAGTCGCGCGTCCATGGTGTGCTCCTCGGTGGTTGTCAGTGGCTACACCCCTGAGACGAGGTGGCCCGACCTCCTGTGACATGGACGCATGTGACCTGCGTCTCCCCGCCAACGGGCCCACCGGGCCAAACAGTTGTACGCTACGGCTCGGTCCGATCAACGGAATACAACGGGGAGACAGAGTCATCGTGAGCGAGCCAGCCGGCAGAATACGTTCCCTTCGTGCCTACTCCGCCGTCTCGGCGGTGCTCACCGGGACGATCGCCCTGTACATCGCGCTTGTCGCCTTCGGCAACATCACCGACTTCGACACCAATCAGCAATTCGTCCGCCATGTCCTGGCGATGGACACCACGTTCAAGGACGACGACCTGATGTGGCGGGCCATCAAGTCCACCGCTCTCCAGGACACCGCCTACGTCGCCATCATCGTCTGGGAGAGCATCGCCGCCCTCGTCCTCATCGCCGCGACGGCCATGTGGGGGTCGGGACTGCGCGGGGGCAGCGTCCGCCGCGCCCGTCAGGCCAGCACCGTGGGGCTGTTGATGCTGATGCTGCTGTTCGGCGCCGGGTTCATCGCCATCGGTGGCGAGTGGTTCGCCATGTGGCAGTCCAAGACGTGGAACGGGCTGGAGGCCGCCACCCGCGTCTTCCTGATCTCCGGGATCGTGCTGCTGCTCATCCACCTGCTCGCGGCCGGGCGGACCGAGCCCGACGCCACGGACTGACCGGCACTCCACCGACTCGAAAGCGGCAGCGGACCCATCGTTGCCGCGGACTCTTGACAGTGACCTGAGTCACCTTTAACGTCCGCGGCAACGCTCTGTGAGAGCGCTCTCTCGACGGCCCCGCGTGACCACACCGCTGGGCTGCCTCTCCCGCTCTTCCGCTCTTCCCGTGTGCGCACGGAAAGGAGAGTCATGTCGCCTACACCCCCGCGCTTCCCGCCGTTACGGCGCGTCCTCGGCCGCTGGCGAGGTCCGGGTGTCGTCCTCGCCGCCGTCGGCCTCATCCTGTCCATGCTGTCCACCGGCTCGGCCAGTGCGCGGGCCGATCTCCGCGCCACCGACAAGGTCGCGTCGAGCCCGCGGAGCGCCAAAGCGCCGGTGCGCGTCGCGGAGTTCGTCGCCGAGTGCCCGTTCACCCATCGGCTGCCGGACGACCCGATCGTGTTCCCGGGGCTCCCCGGCGCGTCCCATATGCACAGCTTCTTCGGCAACGACTCGACCAACGCGCACACCGATCTGGCCGCCCTGAAGCGGGGCCGGACCAGTTGCGGCCCGACCACCGACCTGTCGTCGTACTGGACCCCCACCCTCTACGCCAACGGCAAGGAGATCGAGCCCACCGGCACCACCTTCTACTACCTCGGTGAAGGCGTGCGCGACGATGTGATCGCGACCATCAAGCCGCTCCCCCAGGGACTGCGGATCGTGGCGGGCAACGCCAAGGCCACCGGGGTAGGCGACCCCACGTCCATCGCACGCTGGTCGTGCCTGCACCACGGAGAGGTCAACCCCTCCAAGGACTTCGTGAACTGCCCGTCCGACTCGATGCTGGAGTCCTACCTCGACTTCCCCCAGTGCTGGAACGGGAAGGACCTCGACTCCCCCGACCACAAGAGCCACATGGCGTACCCGGTCGGTGACCAGTGCCCGGCGACCCACCCGGTGGCCGTGCCGAAGCTGCGCCAGGTACTCCGCTACCCGGTCAACGGCGACCCCGCGCGGCTCAAGCTGGCGTCGGGCGCCGGATACACCATGCACGGTGACTTCTTCAACGCCTGGCCCGAGGACGAGATGGCCCGGCGGGTGCGTGACTGCATCAATGTGATCGTCAAGTGCGGTGCCGACGGCCGTCCCTGACCGAGGAGGAGAACGCACAGCCCGGCAGGGCGGCCCCGTCCCGCCGGTGGGCGGAGCCCCGTGACGGGGGGCTCCGCCCGCACCCACGCCCGCGAGTGACGAGGGGAGTCGACATGACAGCGGCCACGGCCGCGCGGCGCGCGGCGTCCGTAGCGGTGCTGGTGGTGCTGCTCGCCGCGGGATGCGGCGAGGGCAGCGGAAAGCCGTCGGGCGAGGCCCGGTCGCCATCGGCGGCGCGGCACCCCGCCACGCGGGCGCCGAGCGGGCAAGCGACGTCGGGGACGTTCAACTCCAGCGACATCGGCTGGATCCAGCTGGTGATCGCGATGGACGACCAGGCGGTCCCCCTGCTGGACCAGGTCCCGGGCCACTCCTCCGACGCGGGGGTGGAGAAGTGGGCGAAACCGGTGGCCACCGCCTGTCGCGGCGAACTCGTGCGGCTGCGGAAGCTGCTCGTCCGGGCGGGCGTACCCGACACCAATCCCCACGAGGGGCACGACATGCCCGGCATGGTGACGGAGGACGAACTGCGCACCATCGAGCGAGCGCAGGGCGCCGTCTTCGACGCTCTCCTCCTCGCGGCGATGCGCGAGCATCTCGACCAGGCGGCGAAGATCGCCCACTCGGAGCGCTCGGCGGGCGCCGACCCGGCCACCAGGAAACTGGCCGCGAGCGTGGAGCGGACATCGCACACCTGGCGCGCCCGCCTCCCCGGGGCGGCGTCCACCTGATGCCAGGGGCGGCACCACGGCGGGGGTTCACCCGTGCGGCGGTGCCGTGGTGACGGTTCAGGCAGGTGGCAACGCCGCGGCGGCCGAACCGGCGAGGTCGGTGGCCAGTTCGCAGGGCTGTCCCTTGCGGCCCGCCCCCTTGAGGACGAGGGCCACCCGCTCGGTGCCCTCCACCCGGTCCAGGCCGGTGTAGTCACGGTGGACCACCTCGACGCGGCAGCTCCCCGGGCCCTCGTCCTCCGGCAGCACGATGGCCTGGTGATCGCTGAGCTTGGTGGACCGGGCACCCTTGTCGCGCGGCAGATCGCCCTGGTCGAAGCGCAAGTCCACCTCGAACGCGCGGGTGGTGGACTTCCACTGGCACTCCCAGCGGCCGAATCCGACGTCCGGGTCCCGGGCGTCGATCCCCGGCACCTTCTCCAGCGCCTTGACGTCGAGCAACGTACACGCGTCCAGGTGCGCCAGCGAATTGGACGGAAAGCCCGGGGAACGCCGAGGGATCTCACCGCGGTTGAGCACCTTGACCGCGACTCCCGCGGCGCGATCGGCGGTGTCGCACAGCGGCTCCTTGACCTCGTTGGGCTGTCGCGCCGCCGCGGTGACCCGGAGGCTGTTGTCGCGGGCGCCGGTCACCGCCACGGCCCGCTCGCACTCGTCGTCCTCGGCGGCGCGCTCCACGACGGTGACCCTGCCCTCGGTCTTCCTCGCCACGCCCTCCGGCAGCGAATCGGCGTCGAGCTCCACCCTGATGTCCACGACCTCCTCGCTGCGCTCCTTCAGAACGATGTCGCACCGGTTGAAGTTGCCGTAGTCACGGTCGAGTTTGGCCTCGTCGTACCGGTGGAACACGGTGGCGTTCAGCAGGGCGCAGGGGTCGGCCGTACGGGGGTCGCCGATGAAGCCCGCGGCGGCCGTTTTGTCCGGTGCCGGGGTGGCCCTGTCCCCGTCTTCGCCCCCCAGGCTCATCACGATGAACGGAACGGCGATGGCCAGTGCCGTGACGGCGGCGGCGCCGGCCATGAGCAAGGGACGCCTTTGGACCAGCGTCGCCGTGCGGCGCGGCGGCCCTGCCGCCGTGACCTCGCCGAGCGTCAGGACGTCCGTGTAGGGCGTGGTCGACGGGGCCATCGGGAGAGTCGGGAACTGGTCCGGGGGTCCCGCGATGTCCGCGAGGGCGGTGAGCGCCTCGGCCGCGGTGGGCCGGGCCCCGGGGTCGCGCTGGAGCATCGCGGTGAGGATGGATCCGAGCGGCCCGACCTGCGGGCTGATGGCCTCCATCCGGACCGCCCGCCCGGCGCCGCGCATCGGCGGAGTCCCGGTCACCAGCCAGTACATCGTGGCACCGAGCGAGAACACATCGGACGCACGCTCGGGCGCGCCCCGGAACGCCTCGGGGGCGGCGAAGAAGGGGGTGAGGCTGACCGGCCCGTTGGGTGTGATCGTCTCACTGCCGTCCACCCGGTACGCGGCGCCGAAGTCGGTCAGCTTGGCGACCCTGTCGGGGGTGATCACGATATTGCCGGGCTTGACGTCGCAGTGCACGATGCCCTTGTCGTGCAGGGCCGCCAGCGCGGCCGCGATCTGTGCGCCGATGTGTGCCGCGAGCTCGGGGGCCATCTTCACCGGGACATCCAGGCTGCCGCCGGTCACATGCTCCATCACCAGCCAGAACGTGGCGTTCCTGCCCTTGCCCGCGCGGACGGCGTCATAGAGGGTGACCACGTTCGGGTGGCTGAACTTCGCCAGAGCGCGGGCTTCGGCCAGCAACTCGTCGAAATCGGCCTGACCGTTGCCCTCGAGCAAGGTCCGCTTGAGGACGACGGACCGGCCCAGCTCCGTGTCGACGGCGAACCAGACCGCGCCTCTCCCTCCCTCGACGGGCCCCTTGGTGAGCCGGTACTTGCCGACCTTCTCCCCCCGCCGCACGACGACACTCCCCTCCTGCGAGACCAGAACCGCTGCTGTCTGCCGTTAGCGCACGCGGATCGAACTTACTGCGTACGCGGAAAGACACGTACCGATTGCGGCGTTCGTGAGGGCGGTGCGGGGCTCGGTGTGCGCCGGAGACGCGTGGGACCTGGCCGGTTGAGAAGGGAATTCACCCACCACTCCAGAAATCTTCACCTTTGTGGAGGTTGCGGTGTTACGGAAGCACATGCGACAGGGGCAGGCGCCACGGTCACATGCCATCGGTGCGCGTTGCGCCGGTGCGCCGCGCCGATGCGTCGGTGCGCCGGTGCCGGGCCTCCCCGTGGCGGATGAGACCCGGCACCGCATCCCCCTGGTCAGGAGTGGGTGACCTTGAGGCCGGATATGTGGACCTCACCGTAGTTGTCGTCCTCGCAGGGGTCCGAGTTGTCGCAGTTGGCCTGCGTGTACGCCCCCGCCTTGAAGTAGTTGGTGTCCCCGTCGGAGGAGATCGTGGTCTCACGCTCCCCGTTGTAATAGGCGGTGATCTTCCCGTTCCGCGCCACGAACTTGGCCTCGAACTCGGTGCCCAGCTCATAGTCGTCGGTGACGAGGTGGTGGTGGGCGTCGTCGCCGTCGGTGATGTAGAGCTTGCTGCCTTCGAGGCGGAAGACCGTGACATCGTCGTCCCCGCCGTGGATCTGGGCGCCGACGAGGTGCGGCTTCTCCTTGGGGAGCGCGGTGAACGCCTCCTTGACCACGAGGGTGTGGGTGCCCTCGGTGGTCGACCAGGCGGCCTCCTCCTCCCCGTCATCGGTCATCTCCCGCAGCTCGGCGCGCGGGTAGTTGGAGCCGCCCGTCGTCACGCCGTTGACGGCGGACCGGAACCGGACCGCGTCGCATTTCCCGGTGACCTGGAACCAGGGCTTGGCCGAGAAGGTGGCGAGATCGGGCTGTGTGATGTCGGTCGGGTCCTCGTCCTCGCCGGTGGGCAGGGTCAGCTTCCAGTTGGTCAGATCGAGGACGTCGGCGGGGTACTCGCACTGGGCGGCCGGGGTGTGGTGACGGGCGGGGATGTCGGCCTGCGCCGGGAGCGCGAGGGCGGCCGTCGTGGCGGCCACGGTGCTGCCCGCGAGGACGACGATGCGCATGTACCTCATGAGGGTGCTCCTTCCTGTTCGTTCGGCGACAGGCATGATTCGCCGCGGGGGGGGGGGGGGGGGGGCGCGCGCGCGGCGCGGGCGCGGCGCGGGGGCGGCGGGCGCGGCGGGGAGCGCGGGCGGGGCGGCGCGCGGG
>NZ_JBHYVB010000013.1:31460-55703 GCF_042750115.1 Streptomyces sp. NPDC059455 | reverse complement strand
CTCCCTTCCTATATAACATTTTTTTGGGTCTCCTTCGTTTCTGGGTGCCCCCACTTTTGTCGCCGGTGGTTTGTCTTGTGCGTGCACCAAACACTGCGGCGGGCAGCGCGGAGTGGCTCGGGCTACGTCTCGGGCGCGGAATCGGGCCAGAGGGCGTCGTCCTCGATGAGGTCCAGATCGGGCGGTACGAGCGTGGTGGACTCCACCAGCCCCTTGAGCAGGTTGTGCAGCAGCCCGTTGTCGGCGGGGCGGCCCTGCGACTTGTCGTGCATCACCGGGTATCTGAAGCCGGTGCTGTGCAGACGGCGGCGTACGGCCTCGACCCGATACTCGATCTTGCGCTCGTTCCAGCCCGCGCCCGGGCGGAGGTAAATGAGCTGCTTGGCCGCCGTGGCGTACGTCAGCGGACGCGGATCCTCCTCGTACAGCAGATACCGCTGGCCGAGGACGACCAGCAGCAGCCGTTCGTCGTCGTCGAGCGGCCAGATCTCCGGCCGAAGCGTCTCGGCGCGCCGCCGCGACACCGGCCCCTGGTCGTCGTGCCCCGCCACATACAGCTCGACCAGGTGCTCACGGTAGCCGGAGCCCTTGACGAACAGCGGGGTGTAGCCGGTGTCGAGCGGGATCGGCTCGGTGCTGAGGTGCATCATCGTGCCGCGCGGCAGCCGGACGAGCTGCCGCCCGGTATTCCGCAGCCACCACTGCCCCTGGCGATACGTCAGCTCACCGTGGCGCCGGCTCACCCGAAGGTCGTCCACACCGACACCCAGATCCACATCCGGCTTCTCGCCCCGCCCGAAGCGGACCGTCAGCCCCGGCCGGGGCGGGGCGCTGAGGTCGCCGGTCACCGTGCGGGCGTGCAGCATGCCGGGCGTGCTGGGCGCGACTCCGCGCGCGAGGCTGGCGGAGAGGGGCATCGGCGGTCTCCTCGGTTCGGGCGATTCTCGACACGCGCGCGGGCACGCACACACACCCACCAGGGTCCGCGCCCTCCTCCGGGACCCGTCCCGAAGCAGGCCCGTGCGACGGGAGGATGGCCCGTACGACGGGAGGATGCCCCATCGCGCGGGGCTCATCCGCCTACGACGGCACGCTCGCCCCCAGGCGTCGCGCCATGGCCTTCGCACCGCCCAGGACCAGCTCGACGTAGTGCTCCTTTTCCGCGTCGCCCCATCGCGGGGTGGGCACCGAGATGCTCATGGCCGCCACGCAGTTGCCGAGGCGGTCGTGTACCGGGGCGGCGACGCAGGCCGCGTGGTCGTTGGACTCGCAGAACTCCTCGGTCCAGCCGCGCTCACGGGCCGTTTCGATCTCGGACAGCAGCCGCTTGCGTGTGGAGATGCTGTTGGAGGTCATCTGCTTCAGCGCCTTGTCGTTCGGGAACAGCTCATCGAGTTCCCGCGCCGAGAGGGCGCTCAGCAGGGCCTTTCCGCCCGCGGTGCAAGAGGCGGGCAGACGGCTTCCCACCTGGGACACCAGCCGGACCGAGTACTTGCTGTCGATGCGCACGACGAACACCGCGAATCCACCGTCCCGCACGACGACCTGGACCGTTTCGCCGCATGCCCGCGCCACCTCGCCGGCGCACTCCCGGCCCACGGTGGCGAGGTCGAGCCCGCGTTCGTAGCCGGCGCCTAGACGCAGGGCGCTGAGCCCTATCGCGACGCGTCCGGTCTCCTTGGCGATCGTCACATAGCCGCGGTCGGCCAGCGTGTTGACGAGTTCGTGCGTGGTGGCACGGGGCAGGCCGAGGTGTTGGGTGATCTCCGGAACCCGTAGCCCCTCGTCCTGGTCGATGAGCAGTTCCAGGATGTCCAGACCCCGGCGAAGTGCCGGAGCGGTGAGACGCGCCACGATGGCCTCCCAGCACACGTTTCAGCGGAACGCATTTCCGCAGACGGTGTCCAAAATATCAGACACTATGCCCCGGCGCCCGTGTGGGGCGTCGGCTCGGGCAGTGGCTCGGTGTTGCGGCTGCTGAGGCCGTCGAGGGAGATACGCAGGAGGCGGCGCCACTGGCCGGGGTGGCTGTCGTCGGTCGCCTGCACGGCCTGGCTCAGGGAGGTGCTGAGCAGGACGAGGTCGGCGGTGGTGACGCCGTCGCGGAGGAGTCCGGCGTCCGCACAGCGGGTGCGCAGTTCGTCGATGAAGGCGTCGCGGTGCCGGGCGCATACGCGCGAGGGGGCGCCGGTGGCGGTGTAGCTCTCGACGAGGGCGCGATTGCGGGCCTGGTGGGTGAGGGTCTGTTCGAAGAAGCCGGTCAGGGCCTCCCAGGGGTCCTCGGTCGCGGCCGCCGCCTCGTGGGCGGCGGTGAGCCAGGAGGTGAATTCCAGCTCCAGGACGGTGACAAGCAGATCGTCCTTGGCCGGGAAGTGGCGGTAGAGCGTGCCCATGCCGACGCCGCTGCGCCGGGCGATCTCGCGGACGTCGACGGCGCAGCCCTGCTCGGCGAAGACCACACCGGCCGCCTCGATGATCGCGGCGCGGTTGCGCTCGGCGTCCGCCCGGCGGGCGCGCCTGGCGGGGGGCTGCGTGGGCGTGGACTGGTCGGCGCTGGTCACGGCATTCAGCGTACAGGCGGCTTTACGGAGCAGTCGCTCCGGATGTTGCGGAGCACGTGCTCCGGTTGTGTTACCTTCAAGGGGAGCACCCGCTCCGGTTTCGGTGGTTCGCGGGCCCCCGCCCCGCGCGCGCCTGTCCCCCCCCGCGCCGGGCCCGGGGCCCGGATCCGAGACCTGAGCCCCGAGACCTGAGACCTGAGACCTGAGACCTGAGACAGAAGCGCCCGCGAACCACAGATCCGTCAGATGAGGAGACCTCTTTCATGGCAACGCTTGGCTTCATCGGCAGCGGCCACATCGGCACGAAACTGGCCCGGCTCGCGATCGCGGCGGGCATCGACGTCGTCCTGTCCAATTCCCGCGGGCCCGAGACCCTGGCCCAGACCGTCGCCGAGCTCGGGGAGCGCGCCCGCGCCGCGACACCCGAGGAGGCGGCCCGGGCGGGCGACTGGGTGATGGTGAGCATCCCGCTGGCGGCCTACCGCCGGCTCCCGGCCGCCGCGCTGGCGGGCAAGGTCGTGCTCGACACGATCAACTACTACCCGTTCCGCGACGGGGACTTCGAGGAGCTCGACTCGGGCAAGACCACCACCAGCGAGCTCGTCCAGCGACACCTGACCGGCGCGAAGCTCGTCAAGGCGTTCAACAACATCAACGACGGGCACATCCCGGTGCTCGCCCGCCCAACGGGAGCCGCCGACCGCAGCGCCCTGCCGATCGCCGGTGACGACCCGGAGGCGAGGGCGAGCGCCGCCGCCCTGATCGACCGACTGGGCTTCGACACCGTCGACGCGGGCCCCCTGGCCCAGAGCTGGCGCTTCGAGCCGGACACCGCCGCCTACGTGGCGCCCTACTTCGCCGACATCGACGCGCTGAACGCCGCCAAGGCCAAGATGGCCGAGGAGATCAGGTCCAGCGGCACGTTCCGGACCCGGCCCCCCGCGGACCCGGGCGCCCCGCTGTCCGCGGACCGGCTGCGCGCCCTGCTGGCCGAGACGCCCCGCGTCCTCGCCGCGGACCGTGTGCTGCGCTGACGCACCCACACACACCGGCTGGGGCCACATACGTCCTGGCCCCAGCCCCTGGTGGTCAGTTGACGTCGAGGGCGATCCGGCCCAGCTCACCGAGGTCGGCCACCAGGCGATCGCCCGCACTGATCGCCGTCGGTGCGCACAGGGTGCCGCTCAGCACGATGTCCCCGGCCTCCAGCCGCCTGCCATCACGCAGCAGATGTCGGGCGAGCCATGCCACCGCCTCGGCGGGGTCGCCCATCACGGCGGCCGCGCTCCCCGGCACCGTACGGGAGCCGATCGTCAGCGTGGCGGCGATCTTCGACAGGTCCATGGCCGCCGACGGCGCGACCGCGGGGCCCACCATCGCGCGAGCGGCGTTGGTGTTGTCGGCGACGAGCATGGGGAGCGTTCGCGCGCCGCCGCGCCACCGGCTGTCGACGATCTCGAAGGCCGGTGCCACGGCGGCGGTGGCGTCGCGGACGTCCCTAGCGGTCACCCGCGGACCGGGCAGCGCCTCGCCGAGGGTGAAGGCGACCTCCACTTCCGCCAGCGGGGCGAACAGCCCGGCCGTGGCGAGGGGCTCGCCGTCCCCGAGCAGCCTGCTCGCGAGCAGGTAGCCGGCGGCGGGCTCATCGGCGCCGAAGGTCTCCCGCGCGGGCCGCGCCGTGAGGCCGACCTTGTAGCCGATCGCCCGCTCACCGGCCGCGATCGCCAGGTCGTGGGTGGCGCCCTGGACGGCGTAGGCCAACTCGAGGCCATCGAGCTGATCGGCCATGGCCGAGTCCACTGCCGCCGAATCCACTGCGGCCGAGTCGACCGCGGTGGCTCCGTTACCCGCCTGGTTACCCGCCTGCCACAGCCGTCGGCTCAGTTCTGCGACCAGTTCCTTGTTCATCATTCTCCCCTGCCACCGGGTCCGTTCGCGGGCCGGTCCGCACTCACAGTTTAGGACCGGGAACGATCACCGCACGGCCGGTGGCTCCCTGCGCCAGCGCCTCGTACGCCTCGTTGACCGCCGACAGCTCGTACCGTTCACCGAGCAGCTTGTCGAGCGGCAGTCGGCCGGTCTTGAAGAGCTCGACGAGCTTCGGGATGTCGACCGGTGTGTTGGCCGAGCCGTAGAGGCTGCCGATCAGCCGCTTCTCCTGCTGCACCAGGGGGTTGACGGGCACGGCCGCGGTGGCGCCCACCTTGCCGAGGCCGACGGCGACGGCGGTCCCGCCGGTGCCCACGACCTCGACCGCCTGGGCGAGTGTCTCGGGCCTGCCGACCGCGTCCAGCGACCAGGCCATCGGACGCGGCGAGATCCTGGTGAGCTCTTCGACGAGGCTGTGCGTGCGGACGTTGACCGCATGGGTGGCGCCCAGCTCAAGTGCCTTCTCCAGCTTGGCGTCCACCGTGTCGACGGCGACGATCGGATCGGCTCCGACGAGGCGCAGCCCCATCACCGCACTCAGCCCGACGCCACCGGCGCCGATGACCACGACGCCCTCTCCGGTGGCGTCCTTCATGACGTTCAGCGCGGCGCCGGCCCCGGTCACCACGGCACATCCGGTGATCGCCGCGATCTCCGGCGGAACGTCCGGATCGATCGTGAGGACCGACCGTTCGGACACGACGCATCGCTCGGCGAAGCAGGAGACCCCCATGAGGTGGTGCAGCTTCTCGCCGTTCAGGTTCAGCCGTGACGTCCCGTCGAGCAGACCGCCGGAGGCCGCCTGCACCCGGCCCAGCGCGCACAGGGCGGGGCGGCCGGTGGTGCAGAACTCGCAGTCACCACACCGCGGGCGCCACAGCGTGATGACGGTGTCGCCGGGGCGGACCCGGGTCACCCCCTCCCCCACCCGCTCCACGACGCCCGTCCCCTCGTGCCCGAGCACCGCGGGCAGGCGGACGTTGAGGTCGCCGTTCATGTAGTGCAGATCGCTGTGGCACACCCCGGCGGCGAGCACACGGAGGGTGACCTCGCCCGGTCCGGGGGCGTCGAGCTCGACGTCCTCGACGGTCAACGGCGCACCGGGCCGGTGCAGTACTGCTGCCTTCATGGAGCCACGCCTCACTCTGTCCACCGTGTACGAAACTTCAGACATTGTCTTACGGGTTGAGCATGTGAGCCCGTCTCGGCGGCCGTCAAGCACGTTGACGGAGGCGCCGACGCATGCAACCGTGTCTTGAGAGTGAGATTACATCTCATATTTAAGACACCATAAGGGAGCACGCCTGATGACCGATGCGACAAACGCGCTGGAGCTGGTGCGGAAACTCGATGCCGCCACAGGCGCGTTCGAGCAGTGGAGCCGCCTCCAGCCGGCCGACCGCGCCCCGTTCCTCGAAGCCATCGCGTCCGCGCTCGAGGAGGCCGCACCGAAGCTGGTGGCCATCGCGGACGAGGAGACGTCCCTCGGGGAGACCCGGCTGCGCAACGAGATGGTCCGTACGGTGTTCCAGCTCCGGCTCTTCGCCGAGGCGGTGACGCGGGGCGAATACCTCGGGGCGACGATCGACCGTGCCGACCCCGCGTGGCCGATGGGCCCGCGGCCCGATCTGCGCCGGGTGCTCGAACCGCTCGGCCCGGTCGTCGTCTTCTCCGCGAGCAACTTCCCGTTCGCGTTCAGCGTGGCGGGCGGGGACACCGCCTCGGCGCTCGCGGCGGGCTGCCCGGTCGTGGTCAAGGCCCACTCCGGCCACCCCCGGCTCTCGGCCGCCACGGCGGAGGTGGTGCAGCGGGCGCTGCGGTCCAGCGGCGCGCCCGAGGGGCTCTTCGACGTGGTCTTCGGGACGGAGGCGGGCCGAAAGGCGATCGTGGATCCGCGGGTGAAGGCGGGCGCGTTCACCGGATCGACCGAGGCGGGCCGGGCGCTCTTCGACCTCGCAAGTGGACGTCCGGAGCCCATCCCGTTCTTCGGTGAGCTCGGCAGCGTCAACCCGGTCTTCGTGACGGAGGCCGCCGCCGAACGGCGCGGGGCCACGATCCTCTCCGAGTTCGTCGGGTCGTTCACCCTCGGCGCCGGGCAGTTCTGCACCAAGCCCGGCATCCTGCTGGTCCCGGCGTCGGCCAAGCTGGCGGACGAGCTGCCCGGCGCGGTCCCGGACACGCCGCTCACGTTGCTCAACGAGCGCATCCGGACCTCCTACGCGAGTGTGCTGCGGGAGTTGCGCGACACGGCCGGGGTGCGCGTCCTGGTGAGTGGCGACCACGACGGCGCCGATCCGTCCCCGACGGTGCTGTGCACGACCTCGGCCGACCTGCTCCGCGACCCGGAGACGCTCATCCGGGAGGTGTTCGGGCCGACCGCGCTGATCGTGGAGTACGCGGAGGAGAGCGAACTGCTCGAGGTGGCGAAGGCCATCGACGGACAGCTCACCGCGTCCATACAGGGCGAGGACGACGACACCGTCGCCGCGGAGTTGATCAGGCTGCTGGCCGCCAAGGCCGGACGTGTGCTGTGGAACCAGTGGCCCACGGGCGTGTCGGTCACCTACGCCCAGCAGCACGGCGGCCCCTACCCGGCCACCACGGCACCGGCCACGACCTCGGTCGGCACCGAGGCCATCCACCGGTTCCTGCGGCCGGTCGCGTATCAGGGCGTGCCGCAGCACCTGCTGCCGCCCGCACTGCGCGACGCGAACCCGCTGAGCGTTCCCCAGCGGGTCTCCTGAGCCGGGACCAGAGGGCCCGCCTCCCCCGGCGGGCCCTCTGCCGTTCCCACACCGCTCACGGCATACGGCCACTCACCTCATACGGCCGCGCACCTCATACGGCCGCTCACGGCATCCGCACGTGATGCCGCGCGATGGCGTCACTCGCCTTCAGTCCGAGCAGTTGCAGGCTGCGTGAGTACTCCTCGCGCAGGATCGTGACGGCGCGCTCCACGCCCCGCTCGCCACCGGCCATCAGGCCGTACAGATAGGCGCGGCCGATCATGACCGCGTCCGCCCCGAGTGCCCGCGCGGCGAGGATGTCCTGGCCATGGGTGACGCCGCTGTCGAGGATCACCGTGGCGTCGGGGCCGAGCTCCTCGCGTATCCCGGGCAGCACCGTGAGGGTGGCCGGGGTGCGGTCGAGCTGCCGTCCGCCGTGGTTGGACACGACCACACCGTCCGCGCCCGTCTCGATGGCGCGGCGCGCGTCACGCGGGTTGAGGACGCCCTTGACCAGCAGCCGATGCGGCCAGTTGGCGCGCAGCCACGCCAGATGGTCGTAGTTCAGCGTCGGTTCGAAGACCACGTCGGCCACCCGTACGGCGTCGATCACATCCGGCTCGCCGGTCATGCTGCGCAGCGACGCGAACGTGATCGGGGCCGTGGTCAGCTTGTTGAGCACCCAGGACGGGTAGCGGGCCATGCCGAACAGCGTCCGCAGGGTGAGCGACGGCGGGATGGTGAGGCCGTTGCGCATGTCCTTGAGGTGGCGGCCCGCCACGGGTGTGTCCACGGTGAGGACCACGGTGGTGAATCCGGCCGCGAGCGCGCGGTCGAGGAGTTCCGCGTTGAGGCGCTCGTCGCGGGTCAGATAGAGCTGGAACCAGTGTTCGCCGCCGGGGGCCGCCGCGGCGACGTCCTCGACGGTCGAGGTGCCCACGGTGGACAGCGTGTACGGCAGGCCGTGGCGGGCGGCCACGCGCGCGACCGCCGCCTCGCCCTCGTGGTGCATCATCCGGGTGTATCCGGTCGGCGCGAAGATCAGCGGCATCGCGATCTCCCGGTCGAACACCCGCGTGGACAGGTCCGGATGGTCGACCGGCGACAGATACTCCGGCACGAGTTCGACCGCCGCGAAGGCCGCCCTGTTCCGCCGCGCGGTCAGCTCCGCGTCGGCCGCGCCGTCCACGTAGTCGAACACCGCGCGCGGTGTCGTACGCACCGCCACCTTACGGAGATCGCGGATGCTCAGCGCGGCCCCGAGCCGCCGCTCGACCGGGTTGAGGGTCGGCCGGCGGACTTGCAGAACCTCGCGGAGCTCGGACCACCGGGGTCGCTGCCGCGCCACGCGAGGCCGCTTCGGGGCTGCGGACGGCACTGGGGGCTGGGTGACGGTCACGGTCATGCCTCTCGATGTGCGGGTGTCAATGGCCGTTCGACCAGTGACGAGATTTTGGACGGTGTCCGAGAAATCGGAGTCTGACTCTCGACTTCGACGTGCGTCAAGCCTTGACGCATCACTCCCCCATGGGCACCATCTGGTTTGCATATAAGACAGCGTCTAATATTTAAGACGGTGCAAACCGAAAAGGAAAGGTGCCATGCAACTCGGTCTGGCAGGCAAAACCGCTCTCATCTGCGCATCCACGTCCGGTCTCGGCCGGGCGACCGCCCGGGCCCTGGCGGAAGAAGGGGTCAACGTCGTGATCACCGGCCGGACGGCCGAGCGCGCCAAGGAGGTGGCGGGCGAGCTGCCGGGCGCGGTCGGCGTGGGCTGTGACCTGGTCGCGGACGGCGGCGCCGAGCGGCTCCTCACGGCCGCTCGCGAGGCCGTCGGCGACCTCGACATCCTCGTACTGAACGGGCCCGGCCCCGCGCCGGGACCGGCCCGCGCCACCGACACCGCCGGGGTCGCACAGGCCATCGCCACGCTGGTCACCCCCCAGGAGATCCTGGTGCGGGGCACCCTGCCGGCCATGGTCGAGAAGGGCTGGGGCCGCATCCTGAGCATCAGCTCGACGAGCGTCCAGGCGCCCCTGCCGAACCTCTCGCTGTCCAACCTCGGACGGGCGGCGCTCGCCGGGTATCTCAAAACCCTCGCCGCCGAGGTGGCCGCACAGGGCGTGACGGTCAACTCCCTGCTCCCCGGGCGCATCGCCACCCCGCGGGCCCGGCAGATCGACGAGGCCGCCGCCCAGCGCACCGGACAGCCGCTGGACGAGATCGAAGCCGCGTCCAAGGCCACGATCCCGGCCGGGCGCTACGGCGAACCCGATGAGTTCGGCGCCGCCGCCGCGTTTCTGTGCAGCGCCCAGGCCGCGTACATCACGGGCACCGCCCTCCGGTGTGACGGCGGCCTGGTGCCAACCCTCTGACCCCGCCAGAGGGTTCACCCGACTCCCCAAGAACGAGAGCAGCGCACCCGCAATGAGCCATATCCCCGTCACCGACGCGGCACCCGACACCAGAGCCGAAGGACATCACCGGGCATCCCAGGCGGCCATCCGCAGAACGGCCCTGGCCGGAATGATCGGCACCACGATCGAGTGGTACGACTTCTACATCTACGGCCTCGCCGCGGCGCTGGTCTTCGGCACGGAGTTCTTTCCCGACTTCTCACCGACGGCCGGCACCCTGGCGTCGTTCGGCACCTTCGCGGTCGGCTTCATCGCCCGCCCGCTCGGCGGAGTGATCTTCGGACACTTCGGGGACCGCGTAGGGCGCAAGAACGCGCTCATGCTGACGCTGTTCCTGATGGGCGCGGCGACCGTCGTCGTCGGCCTGCTGCCGGGATACCAGACCATCGGCCTCTGGGCGCCCGTCCTGCTGGTCACGCTGCGCTTCCTCCAGGGGTTCGCCGTCGGTGGCGAGTGGGGCGGCGCGGTGACGATGGTCGTGGAGTCCTCGCCACGCGACCGGCGGGGGTTCTACGGGAGCCTGCCGCAGATGGGGGTGCCGCTGGGGCTGGTGCTGTCGTCGACCGTGTTCGCGGCGGTCTCCACGCTGCCCGATGACGACCTCCTCGCCTGGGGCTGGCGCATCCCCTTCCTGCTCAGCGTCGTGCTGATCGCGGTCGGGCTGTTCCTCCGCTCGCGCATCACCGAGACCCAGACGTTCGCCCAGGTGAAGGCGTCGGGGCAGGCGCGCAAAATGCCGGCCACGGAGGCGTTCCGCCACCACTGGAAGGCGATCGCCCTCACCATCGGCATGTACATCTCGGCCGGTGTCCCCTTCTACATCGTCTCGGTCTTCGTGCTGTCCTACGGCTCCTCGCAGCTCGATCTGTCGCGGGGTGTGCTGCTGACCGGGATGCTCATCGCGGCGGTGGCCGAGGGGCTGGCGGTGCCCTGCTTCGGCGCGCTGTCGGACCGCTGGGGGCGGCGCCCGGTGTTCCTGGGCGCCGCCGGATTCGCGGCCGTGCTCGCCTTCCCGTTCTTCTGGCTGCTGGCCACCGGGCAGACCGGGCTCACCTGGCTGGCCATGCTGCTCGCGCTCGCCGTGGCACACGCGGGGATGTACGCGCCCACGGCGGCGATGTACGCGGAGCTGTTCCCCGCGGACGTCCGCTACACCGGTACCTCGATCGGCTATCAACTCGGCGGTGTGGTGGCGGGGTTCGTGCCGCTCGTGGCGGGCGCCCTGGTCAGCGCGGCCGACGGCGCCTCCTGGCCGATCGCCTCCATCTGGGCGGGCGCGGCGCTCGTCGGGCTGGTGTGCGCACTCATCGTCCGCGAATCCCGGGGGTGCGACCTCCAGCCCGATCACACGAAGTCCCCCTAGGGATGTCCGATGGATCGCGCCCCCTTGCGGTGGGCTGCTCCTCTCCCCGCGCATCGATATGCGGCTCCGCCGCGCGATCCGCCGGATACCCCTGGACCCCTTCATGCATAACCGCCGCCCGGCCCTCGGGCGGCGGCCGTCCCACCGGAGGTGAAGCACTATGACCGCGAAGACCGCGAACAAGGTCCACGTCCTGAGCTGCGGAGCGATGAGCTGCGATCTGACGTGGCTGCTGCTCAAGGCCGGCCGTACGATGCGGACGCGCACCGAGCACGAGCGGCCCCCGGAGTGGTACTCCTGCACCACCCACTGCGTGCTGGTGGAGACTCCCGAGGGGACGCTGCTGTGGGACACCAGCTGCCCCCGCGACTGGGAGACCCGCTGGGCCCCGACCGGCCTGCAGGAGTACTTCCCCTACGACCAGGTGAGCGAGGAGGAGTACCTCGACGCGCGGCTCGGCCAGCTCGGCGTCCAGCCGCAGGACATCGACTATCTGGTCCTGTCCCATCTGCACTTCGACCACGCCGGGAACATCGGCATGTTCACCGGCACCGGCGCGCGGCTGGTGTGCCACGAGAAGGAGAAGGAGTTCGCCTTCGGCTTCGAGGGCGCCTTCAACGGTGCCCACCTCAAGACGGACTACGCGGCGGGTGACTTCGACACCGTCAGCGGCGACACCGAGATCCTGCCCGGTGTCACCCTCATCGAGGCCCCCGGGCACACCCCCGGCACCATGTCGATGAAGGTGGACCTGCCGGAGACCGGGACGATGCTGTTCACCTCGGACGCCGTCTACATGGGTGACTCCTACGGCCCGCCGGCCACCCCCGCCGCCATCGTCAACGACCTGACCGCCTGGTATGCCTCGGTGGAGAAGATCCGCGGCATCGCCGAGCGGTCGGACGCCACCGTCGTCTTCGGCCACGACGCCGAGCAGCTGCGCTCGATGCGGCTCGCTCCCGATGGCTTCTACGCTTGATCGTCCGGACCCGGCCGGCGCTCCGAGCCCGGCTCGCCGCGCCGCCGGGACCTACTCCGATCCCCAGGAGGGACGCGTATGAGCAGCACCGTTCCGGCCCGACCCGAGTCCGTGTTCACCTACGGCGCCCCGGCGCTGAAGTTCGGGCCGGGAGCATCCGACGAGATCGGCTTCGACCTCTCCCAGCACGGGGTCCGCCGGGTCCTCGTGATCACCGACGCCGGGGTGGCCGCCACCGGCGCACCACACCGCATCGCCGAACGGATGACCGCGTTCGGCATCGAGGCCCATGTCTTCGACGGCGTGCACGTGGAGCCCACCGATATCAGTCTGCGGGAGGCGGTCGACCACGCGCGGGCGTCGGGCCCGTGGGACGCCTTCGTCGCGGTGGGCGGCGGCTCCAGCATCGACACCGCCAAGGCCGTCAACCTGCTCAGCACCAACCCCGGCACACTGATGGACTACATCAACGCGCCCGTGGGCAGGGCGCTGGCGCCCGAGCACCCGCTCAAACCGCTGGTCGCGGTCCCCACCACCACCGGAACCGGCTCGGAGTCCACCACCATCTGCGTGCTCGACGTGCTGGAGCTGAAGGTGAAGACCGGCATCAGCCACGCCCGGCTGCGGCCCACGCTCGCGGTCATCGACCCGGACCTGACCTTCACCCTGCCCGCCGGGGTGACCGCCGCCAGCGGCATGGACATCCTCTGCCACGCGCTGGAGAGCTACACGGCCCGCCCGTACGACACCTACCCGCGCAAACACCCCGAGCAGCGGGTGCCGTACTGCGGCGCCAACCCCATCTCCGACGCGTGGTCGGAGCGAGCGCTGCACCTGCTGGCGCGGTCCTTCCGTACCGCGGTCCGCGATGGGGACGATCCCGAGGCGCGTTCCGAGATGGCCCTGGCCGCCACCTTCGCCGGTCTGGGCTTCGGCAACGCGGGTGTGCACATCCCGCACGCCAACGCCTACCCGATCGCCGGGCGGGTGAAGGACTTCCACCCGGCCGGCTACCCCGCACACGAGCCGATGGTGCCGCACGGGATGGCCGTCTCGCTCACCGCGCCGGAGGCGTTCCGCTTCACCTTCAGCGCCCAGCCCGAACGGCATCTGCGGGCGGCGGAACTCCTCGCCCCGGGGATGGATCGCCCCGCCGACGCGGCCGAGTATCTGCCCACCGCGATCCAGCGGTTGATGCGTGACATCGGCATGCCCGACGGCATCGGTGGTGTCGGCTACGACAAGGGCGACATCCCCGCACTGGTGGACGGCGCCATGAAGCAGCAGCGGCTGCTGGCCACCGCCCCGCGCGAGGTCACCGAGGACGACCTCGCCGGGATCTTCGACCGCTCGCTGTCGCTCTGGTGAGGAGAACCGATGGCCATCTATGAACTCGCCTGCGAGACCGGGCACCGCTTCGAGGTGATCCAGTCGTTCACGGCCCCGCTGCCGAACTGCCCGGAGTGCGGGACCGCGACCCGCAAGATCCCCAGCAGCTTCGCGCTCGGCGGCACCGCCGCCGTGCCACCGCCCCCGGAGCGGATGCCGCAGACCTGGAAGGGGACCTATCGCGGCGACCGCGACTACGTCACCGCCATGCGGCGCACCGCCGAGTCCCGGCAGAAGCTGGAGGAGAGGTACCCCGAACTCGCGGGCGACCGGCGGCCGATCGTCGCCCACGAGGGCAGATACGAGGCGGCGCCGTTGCGCGCCGGGGACCCGTTGCCCGCGCCGTCCGAGGGAGCCGGGCATGGCCACGGACACGCGCATGGCCACGGGCACACTCACGGGCGCGGGCACTCTCATACCCACGGCCACGGGCCCGAGTCGAAGCCGACGAAGCCCGCGGAACCCGCGAAACCCTCGTAAACGCTACGGGGCCGGTTGCCAGCCCAGTGCCGGGGCCAGTTCGGTGGCGATGTCGGTGAGGATCTGGACGTAGTCCTCGTGGTCGAAGGTGAAGGGCAGCGCGAACGCCACCTCCTCGACCTCCCGGAACGCGGCGTGCGAGGTGAGCCGTTCGGCGATGTCCTCGGAGGTGCCGACGAGATCGGGCGCGAACATCATCCGCGCCGGACCCTGAGGCGTGGCGGTACGCGGCAGCCGCTGCTGGGCGTAGCGCTCGTACTTCGCGCGCTGCTCCGGTGACGCGGTGTCGGTGGGGACGACGACGAGCTCCTGGGAGACACGGGCACGGTCGCCGTCGGGGTGGTGGGCGCGGAAGGTCCGGATGTGCGAGAGCTGGATCTCGGCGAAGTCCTCCGACTCCTCCGCCTTCACCACACTGCTGGTGAGCAGGTTCATTCCGTGCTCACCGGCCCACTGGGCCGACCGCAGGCTGCCACCGCCGTACCACATGCGGCGGCCGAGCCCAGGGGCGTGCGGCTGGACTCGGTCGGAGAACACCTCGAAGCCCTCGACACCCCTGAAGTCGGTGACCCGTTCGCCGCGTACGCAGTCCAGCAGCCGTCGCACCCGCTCGTGGCCGAAGTTCTCGGCGTCGGCGGTATCGGGGTGGAGCGCGCCCTTGACCTGGTCGTAGTGGTTCGGCGGACCGACGCTGACCCCCGGGTTGAGGCGGCCCCCGGACAGGATGTCGACCGTCGCCAGGTCCTCGGCCAGCCGCAGCGGATTCTCCCATCCCATGGGGATGACGGCCGTGCCCAGTTCGATGCGGCTGGTGCGCTGCGAAACCGCCGCCAGAACGGCCGTCGGAGAGGAGATGCCGTATTGCAGATGGCGGTGGCGCACCCAGGCGCTGTCGAAACCCAGCCGTTCGCCCAGTTCGATGATCTCGAGCGTCGACTCATGGCCCCGGCGGGGGTCGGCCTCGTCGAACAGCCCAATGGTCAAGAAGCCCAGCTTGCGCAGGGGTTTTGAGGTCAGCGGCACAGGATTCCTCCAGCGTCCGCGGCGTACTCCGCCGCACACCATTGCCGTTCCATTGTCGCGGAGCGTTTCACCCGGGCAGGGCGGCCGGGGTGGTGGCGGCGCGGTGGGCGAGTTCCTGGCGTACGAGGGGGATCAGATGGCGGCCGTAGTCGATGGCGTCGTCGAGCGGGTCGTAGCCACGGATGAGCAGGGTGGTGGCGCCGATGTCCACATAGTCCAGCAATGCCCGGGCGACCGTCTCCGGGGTGCCGACGAGGGCGGTGGTGTTGCCGCCCGCGCCGGTGGCGGTGGCGGTGGGGGTCCACAGCGCCCGGTCGTGGCGGTCGGCCCTGGCGGCGGCCGCGAGGAGCCGCTGTGATCCGGCGTTCTGGGGTGCGCGCTCACCGCTCTGCTGGTGGAAGAACGGGCGTCCGGTCCCGGTCCTGAGGGTGTCCAGGACGCGGTGGGCCCGTTCCCAGGCCAGCTCCTCGGTGGCCGCCAGGATCGGGCGGAAGGACACGCTGATCCCGGGCGCCTCGGCACGTCCGGCGGCCGCCGCGGCGGCGCGTACGGAGGCGATCTGCTCGGCGGTCTCCGCGAGCGGTTCGCCCCACAGCGCGAAGGTGTCGGCGTGTTTGCCACCCACCCGGTAGGCGGCCTCGGAGGAGCCGCCGAAATACAGCGGGATGCCGGTGGTCCGGTGCGGCAGGACCTGGGAGGAGTAGTCCTCCAACCGGTAGTGGCGGCCCTCGTGGCTGAACGGCTCGGCGGAGGACCAGGCACGCCGCAGGATGCCCAGGTACTCGTCGGTGCGCTCGTAGCGCTCCTCCTTGCCCAGGAAGTCGCCGTCCTTGCGCTGCTCCGCGTCGTTGCCACCGGTGATGGTGTGCACGGCCACGCGCCCGCCGGTGAACTGGTCGAGGGTGGCGAAGCCCCGCGCGGCGAGGGTGGGGGCGACGAAACCGGGGCGGTGGGCGATGAGCAGGCCGATCCGCTCGGTGCGGGCCGCCACATGTGCGGCCACCTGGGTTCCGTCGGGCCGACGAGAGCTGTAGCCGATGAGGATCCGGTCAAAGCCCGCGTCCTCGTGGGCGCGGGCGAAGCGGGTGGTGTACTCCGGGTCGATCGCCGGACCGGTGGCGGGCCGGGTCTCGGAGACCTCCTGGGTCTCGATCATGCCGATGAACTCGACCGACGACGCGGGCGATGGAACGGATGCGGGCATGGGTCAATTGCCTTTCGGGGCGGGCGCGTTGTACGCGGCAGGGGCGGCGGACACACGCGCACATGGAACGCACGGTGCCGAGGGAGAGGGGAATTCCGGGCCGGGCCGGTGGCAGGAGGTGTCAGCTACGGATGACCGGCCTCCGGGGGCGGTGCGACCACCCGCTCAGCGACAGAGGGCGCTGGAGGTGCGCAGATAGTCCACGTAGCGGCAGAGCACGCCCGGATGCGTCGAATGCATATCCCATATGGTCGTGACCACGAGAGCCGCTGTCAATGGACACCTTTTGGTGTCTCATCCCGCGAAACCTCGGCGACCTGCGACGACGTGCTCCGAACTGCTGGAGACCATCGATGAGTTCGCCGCGAAGCTGGACCCGCGTGAGCGGGCGCGCCGCCTTTACGGCCTGATCGCTCCCCTGCTCGACCGGGTTGAGCAGGAAGACGAGGAGTTGAGCGACGAGCCCGTGCTCTCGACCCCGGATGCGGTGCGGGGAATCCGCGAAGCCGCCGCCGGCGAGCCACCGCGGCGCGTGGAGTACTGGTTCAGGTCGCGGTCCGCCGGAGGCCCATGTGGACCTGGCGGGCCACTCGGGTGCCGCTTTCGATGGCGCCGTCGATGAAACCGGCCCAGATGTTCGCGTAGTCACTGCTGGCGAAGTGCAGGACTCCGGTGTTCTCCTGCTGGGCGCGGTGGTAGCGGGTGAGTTGGTGGGGTTGCTGGATCAGCCAGGTCTCCTGGGAGTAGGGGTCGGCCATCCAGTCGTGGCCGCCGGCCTCGAGCACCTCGAGGTCGTCGCGCCAGACCTTGAGTGCCGCGTCGATGGCCTGTGGGTCGTTGACGTCGATCCGGGTCGAGTCCGGGCCGAAGGCGACCAGCACGGCGTCGTCCTCCCCGATGAACTCGGTGCGTACGACGGCGAGGGGGTGGGCTTGAGAGGAGTAGGCGAAGAAGGGCTTGATGGGGCCGCGGACCCGGATCCACGCCTTGGCGCCGCGGGAGGCGGTCTTCTCCAGGCTGGGGCGGAGCTTGCCGTCCGGCAGCGCGGGGGCGATGTCGAGCTGGTGCAGGACGTTCTGCGGCACGGTGATCACCACACGCCGGGCGGTGATGGTGTGTCCGTCGCCGTAGGTGATCTCGGCGCCGTGGGCGTCGTGGGTGAGGGAACGGACCGGTGCGGACAGGCGGATGTCGGCTTCCGCGTCGGCGGCGATGGCCTCCACCAGGCTCCGGGTGCCGCCGGTGAGCCGGAAGATCGCGGATGCCTCGTGCATGAGGTGCCAGGACCCGGCGGTGGCGGCGGTCCAGCGCAGGGCGCTGATGTAGGCGCACTGGTCGAGCGGGGCGTTGAAGTGGCCGACCCACGCGGCCTCGTTGGCGTTCCGCTCGTCGATGGACAGCTCGAGGTCGTCGAGCATCTCCTGGAGGTTGAACTGGTCGACGTCGGCCAGCCGTGGGACGGTCAGCGGTGCGTTCGGGCGGGGGATCCACTTCATGGTGTCTTCCAGCAGCCGGGTCATGCCCGGGTCGATGAGCCGCATGAAGTCGTCCAGGGTCCCGCGGCGCACCTGGTCTCCGGCGAGCCAGTAGGTCTCCTCCGAGCGGGGGCCACGGGTGATCTCCAGGCCATAGCGGGTGATCTCCGCCCAGACGTGCGGCTGGACCCAGTGCACCCAAGTGCCGCCCATCTCCAGGTCCCGCCCCAGCCGGTGATCGGTCCAGGTCCGGCCGCCGATCCGGTCGCGTGCCTCGAGGACGACGACCCGCGCTCCCTTCCGGCCGAGTTCGCGAGCGGTGATCAGGCCGGCGACTCCGGCCCCGATGACGACGACGTCTGCCTGCCCGGGCAAGTGAGTCCTCCTTCGTAGAGCCCCTACTCCGAGGCGCGTCCACTAAGTGAACGCGACGTTCATTTCAGCGCGTACGGATAGTGGGCCGCATACGCCACCCCGCTGTCAAGGCCTCGCACGGCCGCGACCCCCGCTCCTCCCGGTGACGGCGTTCACTCCCCGAACAGCCCGCCGGTACGGTGGAGGGAAAGGTCGCACGCGGAACGACTCCGCATGACGATCCGCACGACGAAAGGGCCCCATGAGCGACGCGTCCGGACCGGCGGACATGACCAACAAGTCCGTGACCAAAGGCGTCCGGCTGCTCCGCGAGTTGGCGGCCCAGCCCCGGTCCGGAGCCACCGTCACCACCCTCGCCAAGGCGGCGGGGATCTCGCGACCTACCGCCTTCCGCCTGCTGTACAGCCTGGAGCAGAGCGGGCTCGTCGACCGCGTCGACAACAACTACATCCTGGGCTGGGAACTGGCCCGGCTCGGCCGCTACGCGGACCCCAACGCGGGCCTCGCCGCCCGCGCCCAGCCCCTGCTGCAGGAACTGGCGGACAGGTTCAACGAGTCGGTGACCCTGTCGGTGCCGGACCTCAGGGGCGGGGTCGAGCTGATCGCCGAGGCCGCGGGCTCCCACGTGGTCAGCATCGTGCCGCGGAACATGGTCGGCGAGCACTACCCCCTGCACGCCAGCTCCACCGGCAAGGTCCTGCTCGCGGACATGCCCGTGGAGCAGGTGCTCGCGCTCCTGCCGGAGCGGCTGGAGCCCTACGCCTCGCGCACCATCACCGATCGCGCGACCCTGCTCAAGGATCTGGAGCAGGTCCGTGAGCAGGGCTTCGGCGTCATCGACAACGAACTCGAGGAAGAGCTGCTGTCCCTGGCGCGCCCGATCCGCGACTCGTCCGGGACCCTGGTGGCGATCCTGGCCCTCGACGGGCCCCGGTACCGGTTCGGCCGGGACCGGATCCCCGAGGCCCTCGAGGAGATGCGATCCATCGTCGACCGCCTGACCGAGGCGTTCTGGCAGGACCCGCCGTCCGCCTAGGGGTCTCCGACGGATCGTGACGCCTGCGGCGGGCCGCCCCCTCCCCACCCCCTTCCCGCGGCATCGATATGCGGCTCCGCCGCGTGGTGGGGCTCCGCCCTGACCCCCGGGGTCCAGGGGCTTCGCCCCTGGTAGCGGGAAGGGGCGGGGAGGGGAAGGCATCGGGTCCGCCGGACACCCCGTAGATCCGGACGCCCCGCCCCCGGGGCCGACGGCCCCGGCATGCCCTCCCGGGCTCCCGGACTCCCGGACTCCCGGACTCCCGGGCCCCCGGGCCCCCGTAGACGATTTATCGACTCCGCCCCGCCGTGGGCACATGCCGCGTCGGGCCCGCCTGTTGACACCGGCCCTCGCGAGACTCCAGCATGCTGAATATGGACGCCGCGTTCGCATACTGAACGCCACAGGGGTCCTACTCCTACTCTCTCCCCACCTCAGGTGCTCTGCGGAACTCCCACCGCAGGAAGGCCCCGCCTCTCGCCCTGGAGCGCAGCATGAGCAATCAGCCGCTGAAGTTCTTCGCCTTCGACGTCGCCGCTCCCGCCCATCTGACCGCGGGTTCCTGGCGTCACCCGGAGGACGAGGGCCGGCGCTACACCGACGTGGACTACTGGACCGACACGGCTCGGATGCTGGAGGACGCCTGCTTCGACGGCATCTTCTTCGCCGACACCGTCGGATATCACGATGTCTACGGCGGGTCCCCCGACGCCGCGATGCGCGACGCCGCCCAGTTCCCGATCAACGATCCGGCTCTGATCGTCTCGGCGATGGCTTCGGTCACCCGCCACCTGGGCTTCGGCGTCACCGCGTCCCTGACGTACGAGCAGCCGTACGCGCTGGCCCGCAAGTTCAGCACGCTGGACCATCTGACGGCGGGCCGGGTCGGCTGGAACATCGTCACCTCCTACAGCGAATCGGCCGCGCGCAACCTCGGGCTCGGTACGCAGATCCCGCACGACAAGCGGTACGACATGGCCGACGAGTACCTGGAGGTCTGCTACAAGCTGTGGGAGAGCTCCTGGCAGGACGACGCGGTCATCCGCGACGCGGAGGCCGGCGCCTATCTCGATCCGCGGCGCATCCACCCCATCGGCCACAAGGGCACCTACTTCGAGGTCCCCGGCGTCCACCTGTGCCAGCCGTCGCCGCAGCGGACCCCCATGCTCTTCCAGGCCGGTGCCTCCTCGCGCGGCCTGCTCTTCGCCGCGCGGAACGCCGAAGCGGTCTTCGTGAACACGATGACGCCCGAGCTCACCCGGCACGGCGTCGACCGGATCCGGACCGCGGTCGCACAGGCGGGCCGCGACCCCAGGAGCGTGAAGATCCTCGCCCTGATCACCGTGATCGTCGCGCCCACCGACGCACAGGCGCGGGAGAAGTACGAGCGGCACCTGGCGAATGTGAGCTACGAGGGCGCGCTGGCCCGGTACGCGGGCTGGACCGGGATCGACCTGAGCACGCTCGACCCGGACATGCCGCTCCAGTACGCGGACGTGGACGGCTCGCGTTCGGTCGTGGAGATGTTCTCCAAGGCGGACCCCACCCGGACCTGGACCTCCCGGCAGATCGCCGAGTTCATCGGCATCGGCGGCACCGGCGCGGTCATCGTCGGCTCCCCGCGGACCGTCGCCGCCGAGCTGCGCACCTGGCGGGACGAGGCGGACCTCGACGGATTCAACCTCAGCTACACGACCAAGCCCGGCGGCTGGGAGGACTTCATCGAGCTGGCGCTCCCGGAGCTGCGGCGGCAGGGCCTGGCCCGCGACGCCTACGACGAGCGGGCCACCACCCTCCGCGAGAGCTTCTACGGCGCGGGCCGGCGCCGCACCCTGCCCGACCACCCGGCCTCCACGATCCGCGCCGCGCGGTGGGAGGGCGACCAACTGCCGGGCGCCGTGGGCGCACTGGCCTGACGTCAACGCATTGGCCTGACCGTCGGCGCACCGACGGCCGATCGCATCCGTTCCGCCACGCGGCCGTTCTCATCCGTTCCACCACACGGCCGTTCTCATCCGTTCCACCACATCGAAGGGAGCATCACCATGACCACCGCCCCGCCCACCACCTCCGGTCTCCGGATCGACCAGCTGGACTTCCGGCACGTCATGTCCCACCTGCCCACCGGTGTGGTGGCGGTGACAGGCGTCGAGCCGTCCTCGGCGCAGCCCGTCGGCCTGATCGTCGGCACCTTCGCATCACTCTCCCTCGAACCTCCGCTGGTCGCCTTCAGCATCGCCCGCACCTCCGGCAGCTGGCCCAAGGTCCGCCTCGGCGGCCGGTTCAGCGCCAGCGTCCTCGCCGAGGGACAGGACGCGGTGTGCCGGTCGCTGTCCCGCAAGAGCGGCGACAAGTTCGCCGATGTGCCCTGGCACCCCTCCCCCGACGGCGCCCCGCGCGTCAACGGCGCCGTCGCCTGGATCGACTGCGAACCGGAGCAGGAGCTCGACGGCGGCGACCACCTCATCGTCATCGCCCGCGTACTGCGCATGTCCACCGGGCCCGGGGAGCCCCTGGTCTTCCACAAGGGCAGGCTCGGCAGCTACCGGGACACGGTCGCCGCCTGAGCCGCCGGGTGCGCGGCGCGTACGATCGAGCACTCTTGAGTGATGTCGCGACAGGAGGCTTGAACGGGCATGGCAGAGCAGCGAGTTGTCATCGTGACGGGTGGGGGAACGGGCATCGGGGCCGCCGGCGCCCGTCTCTTACGCGAGGCGGGCCACCACGTGGTCATATCCGGGCGGCGGCCCGAACCACTGCGGCGTATCGCGGAGGAGACAGGGGCGTTGGCCCATCCGTCCGATGTGGGCGATCCCGAGGCCGCCACCGGTCTCGTCCAGGCGGCGTTGGATTCCTATGGCCGACTCGACGGGCTCGTGCTCAACGCGGGCATCGGGCGCAGCGGAGCCGTGGGGGACCTGTCGCTCGAGGACTGGGACGAGGTGATGCGCATCAACGTCACCGGCCCCCTGCTGCTCCTGCGTGCGGCCATCCCCCACCTGCTCCGGACGCGCGGCGCGGTGGTCGCGGTCGCCTCGGTGGCCGCTCTGCGCAATGGCAGCGGCAACGCCGTCTACGCGACGTCCAAGGCGGCCCTGCTGCAACTCTGCCGTTCCCTGGCCGTGGACTACGGGCGCCAGGGACTGCGGGCCAACATCGTGTGCCCGAGCTGGGTGCGCACCGAGATGGCCGACCGGCGTATGGCGCGCTTCGCCACGGAAGCGGGGCTGGAGGACGGCAGCGTGGAGGCCGCCTACGAAGAGGCGACCCGGCTCCTGCCCATGGGCCGACCGGGCGACCCGCGCGAGGTCGCGGAAGCGATCAGCTGGTTGCTCTCCCCCGCCGCGTCCTACGTCAACGGCGCGACGCTCACCGTCGACGGTGGCGCCACGGCGCTTGATCCCGGCACCCTCGCCTTCGACTTCCGCGTCCAGCCACGCGGCGAAGGAGAGCAGTAACCGCCCGGCTGCCGGTCAGCCGTGGGTGCGGCGCCGGTAGTAGTGCATGGTGACGGCCGCCAGCAGCTGCCCCCACGCCACCAGCGGCACGTAGCAGGCGTTCATCAGCCACTCCCCCCACCGCGTGATCTCCATATCGGAGTGCAGCGTCGTCCAGGTGAAGAGCACACCGTAGACCGTGCAGCCGAGCGCGCCCAGCGCGGCCGGTACGACCGCGGCGGGTACGGGGACGCGGCGGCCGCGCAGGACCGGAATCCAGCGCGGCCACACCTCGCCCCACGGCCGCACCAGCCCCAGCGTCAGAAAGGCCAGCGCCTCCTGCAGCACGGACAGCAACGGCACGACCAGATACCCCCAGCCGGGGATGAGCATCGCGTCGTACTCGGACTCGGCGAGCCCCAGCGGGACGCGGAGCACCACGGCGAACCGCCAGAGCGCGGACGGCGCGGATGCCCATAAGGCCGCGGCCGCCGCGCGTCTCGCCCACGGTGGGACGGGCGCGGAGGTCGCGAGCGGGGAGGGGGCGAGTGGCGCTGCGCTGGTGGACATGGGGGCGGCTCCTGTGTGCGGGGTTGCTCGGGGTTGCTCCGACACCCGGAGGCTGGCACGCACACGCACCCGGCCACATCCGCCCGGGGCACGCGACGGCGTCCGTCTTGGGGCGCATGGGCGCGGATGGGGGTCAGACCTCGGGACCACCTCCGCGCGACCGCTCCGGTCAGGGCACCAGGACGAGCTTGCCGGTGACCGCGCCCGTGGCGACGATCTCGTGTGCCTTGGCGGCCTCGGCCAGTGGCAGCACCTGGTCGACGTGGACGGTGAGCCGTCCGGTCGCCACGAGAGCCGACAGCTGGGCCAGGTCGGGCGCGGACGGGCTGACGATGGTGATGGCGTGCCGGATACCGAGCCGGGTGATCAGATCGGGGGTGACACCGGTGTCCTGGGGACATGCACTCACCAGCACCCCGCCGGGAGTGACGAGCCGGGCGGAGCGTTCGCCGTACTCGCCTCCGAGCAGGTCGAACACCACATCCACCGGGCGGGCCTCGGCGAAGTCCCGGGTGCGGTAGTCGATCGGCTGGTCCACGCCCAGACCGCGCAGCAGGTCGTGCTTGGCCGCGCTCGCCGTACCGATCACATGGGCGCCGCGGGCCTTGGCGATCTGCACGGCCAGATGGCCCACCCCGCCCGCGGCCCGGTGCACCAGTACACGCTGCCCCGGCTGGATCCGGGCGAGGCCGACCAGGCTCTGCCAGGCGGTCAGACCGGCCATCGGCAGACCGGCCGCCTGCTCGATGGTGAGACCGGCGGGCTTGTGGACGATCTCGTTGACCGAGGCCAGGACGCACTCGGCGTAGGTGTTGCCCGCCCCCGGAAGGGCGAGCATGCCCAGCACCCGTCACCGGGAGCGAAGGCGGACACGCCGGGCCCGGCGGCCTCGACGGTCCCGGCGATGTCCCAGCCGACGGTGAACGGCGGCTCACCGAGCATCGCCAACTCCCCCGAGCGCACCTGCCCGTCGACCGGGTTGACGCCGATCGCGCCGGTCCTGATCAGCACCTGCCCATAGCCCGGCTCCGGGCAGTCGGCCTCGACGAGGTCGAGGACGGACGGGTCGCCGACGGTGTGCTGAGTGATAACGCGCATGGCTGTCTCCTGGGGAGAGGGTCGAAAGGAAGCGATGAGGGGGCGGGCGGGCCCCTTCCGGCTTTCAGTCTTCGCACCTCGGACGGGCCGGGCGACCGGGGAGTGAACGCCACGCGAAGCGCCCCCGCCAAAAAAAAAAAAGGGGTGATATTTGTTGAGGGGGGGGGGCCTACCATCAGAC
>NZ_JBHYVB010000013.1:0-31450 GCF_042750115.1 Streptomyces sp. NPDC059455 | reverse complement strand
TGTGTGGGTGTGTGGCTCTCTCTTGTGGTGGGGGGGGGGGTGTGTGGTTCTCTTTGTTTTTTTCTCTTCGGGTGTTGGTGGGGGTTCGTGTAGGGTTTGCCCCCGGCCCCCGCCCCCCCCGTGTACTAAAAAAATCGACGTGGTGTAGATTTTCTGGCGGAGAGGCCAGAACCTATGCGCGGCGCGGCTGCCGCGACCAAGGGATGTGAGCGAAAATGAAGACCTTCCTGATCACCGGTGTGAGCAGCGGGCTCGGCCGGGCGTTCGCCCAGGGCGCGCTCGACGCGGGGCACACGGTGGTCGGCACCGTGCGCCGGGAAGCCGACCGGGAGGCGTTCGAGGCCCTGGCGCCGGGCCGGGCGCACGCCCGTCGGCTGGATGTCACCGATGAGGTGGCCGTACGCGCCATGGTCGACGAGGTCGAGGCGGCCGTCGGTCCGCTCGATGTGGTCATCGCCAACGCCGGGTACGGCCTGGAGGGGATCTTCGAGGAGACACCGCTGTCGGCGGTCCGGGCGCAGTTCGAAACCAATGTGTTCGGGGCCGCGGCGACGCTGCGGGCCGTCCTCCCTCATATGCGCAAGCGGCGCGCGGGCCATCTGATGGCCGTGACCTCCATGGGCGGCCTGATGGCGGTGCCCGGGATGTCCGCGTACTGCGGCAGCAAGTTCGCGCTGGAGGGCATGCTCGAGAGCATCCGTAAGGAGGTCACCGCGTTCGGCATCCATGTCACGGCCATCGAGCCCGGCTCGTTCCGTACGGACTGGGCCGGCCGGTCGATGACCCGCGCGGAACGCACCATCACCGACTACGACGCGCTGTTCACGCCGATCCGCGAGGCGCGGATAGCGGCCAGCGGCAACCAGCTCGGCGACCCGCGGAAGGCCGCCGAAGCGCTGCTGCACATCCTCGACGTCCCCGAGCCCCCCGGCCATCTGGTGCTGGGCTCGGACGCGCTGCGCCTGGTCGCGGCGGCCCGGCAGGCGGTGGACGACGACATCCGCGGCTGGGAGAAGCTGTCGCGGACGACGGACTTCCCCGACGGGGCGCAGATCACCAACGCGTGAACCCACTGCCGGACAAGGACACCGGACTCAGGACATAGGACCTTGTCCGGCGGAAGTACAGTGCTCGGAAGAGCCGATCAGGGGAGATCACCGTGGGAAGGCGCAGTGCCGCCCCGAGAAAGGGAGACCTGCGCGAGCAGGCCCTCCTGGACGCCGCCGAGGCGCTGCTCGAGCACACCGGCCTCGAGGAGCTCACGGTCGAGGCGATCGCCAAAGGCGCCGGGATCTCACGGGGCTCCCTCTACTTCTACTTCGGCAACAAGCACGAGGTCCTCGCCGCCCTCGTCGAGCGCACTCTGCGCACCATCCGGGCCGAGGCCGACAGCACGGCGCAGGACGCGACCTCCCCACCCGTCGAGGTGATGGAACGGGCCGTCCACGGGGTGGAGCGGGTCTGGCGCGAGCACGGCACCGTCATGCGGGCGGCCGTGGACTACTCCGCGCTGCACCCGGTGATCGGAACCGCCTGGAACGACACGGTTGACGCCTTCGCCCGCACCATGACCCAGGTGCTGACGCGGGCGGGGATCCCCGACGAGGGCGGTCCCGACGGAGCCGCCGCGCTGGCCCACGCACTGTGCTGGCTGACGGAACGGACCTTCTACCGCGCCGCCTGCTCCCCCGGGAAGGACTACTCCGCCGCGACCGCGACCACCGTCGCCATCTGGCGTCGCGTCATGAGCAACTGACGCGACCAAGACGGGCAAACCCGGCGTGGCCGACGTCACTCCGCGCCCCGTCGCCGTGACCAGCGGCAGCTCCGAGAGAGTCGAACACGAACCAGAATTCATGAATTCATTGGTTTGAGGTCGGTGGCCCTGGCTAGAAGAGTGAGTGACCAAGGTGCTTCGGAAGGCAGGCACACCTGGCGGGAGGCGCGCACCGCGCGCTGTGAGCCCCAGATGTGCCGTGCCGGCCTCCCGCTCTGCTGAACAGCGAACCGAGCAGGGAGGGAAGAGGACCTTGATGAGTGCCACGGGTGCGGGCGCCCGCCGCCACCACGACGACACTCCTGACACCGCGGCCGACTTCGAGCGGCTGGCCACCATGCCCAAGGGACCCGAGCGGGAGGCCCTGGCCGAGAAGCTGGTCGAGGCATGGCTGCCGATGGCCCACCGCCTCGCCCGCCGCTACCGCAACCGCGGGGAGAATCTGGAGGACCTGGAACAGGTCGCCGCCCTGGGCCTGGTCAAGGCCGTCGACCGTTACGACCACCGACGCGGAGGCGCCTTCCAGCCCTACGCCATCCCCACCATCGTCGGGGAACTCAAGCGGTACTTCCGCGACTGCGCCTGGGACCTCCACGTCCCCCGGCGGGTGCAGGAGCTGCGCAACAGGGTCCGCACCACCGTTCAGGACCTCGCCGCGGCCGAAGGCACCGACCGCTCCCCGACCGTGGCGCGGGTCGCCCAGGTCGCCGACATGAGCGAAGAGGACGTCCTCACCGGGATGGAGGCCATCGACAGCTTCCGGTCCCTGTCCCTGGACGCCGAACTCGCCGGCGCCGAAGGCGGCTACTCCCTGGCCGACACCCTCGGCCGGCCCGAGACCCGCTACGACACCGTCATCGCCCGGGAATCGGTCAAGCCGTGTCTGAACCGGCTCCCGGAACGGGAGCAGCACATCCTGTATCTGCGGTTCTTCCGCGATATGACCCAGGCCGGCATCGCCGAGGAGCTGGGCATCTCCCAGATGCACGTCTCCCGCCTCATCTCCCGCAGCTGCGCCCGGATCCGCGACCAGGTCGAGACCGAGCCCCGGCCCGACCGGATCCCGGTCCACGCATAGCCACGCCGCACCCCGCCCCCACCCCCGTCTTCAGCAGAAGAAGGAGCTTGCCATGCTCATGGCCCACCCCGCCGTGCTGACCGACCTCATCCAGCAGTACGAGACCCTCCGCATGCTGCATGCCGAGAACGGCAGTCCGGAGGCGCGGCAGCGGCTCGCCGACGTCTCGTACACGCTGTGCGTCGTCACCGGCACCCGGGACATCGACGCCGCCCTGATCGCCGCCCGCCACCAGCTCCCCGGCGCCCACCCCGAGGACGACTCCCTCGTCCCCAGCGCCTGAGGCAGGACACCCCCGCGCGCCCCGGACATCGACGGCCATGGACGGCTATCGACGTTCGGGGCCCGGGGCCAGGCTCGGGTCGGACGGGCGCGGGGGGTGCGGGTGCAGCAGCGGGACGACGCCCACGGAGCGGCCGTCCTCGTCCAGCAGCCGGCCCATGTGTTTGACCGTGCGCAGGACCAGCGAACGGTCGTCGATGGTCAGACGGACAGAACGGGAAAGAACCACAAGACCATCCTGGCCACGATGGACGCACTGGCCCAGGCGGACCTGGTCCGGCGGGGCGAGATGTCCCCCCGAGAACTCGTCGAGGCCGCCATCGAGCGCATCGAGGAAACCGATCCTCGGCTCAACGCGATCACGCACCGGCGGTACGAGCGGGCGCTCGCGGAGGCGGACCGGGTGCGCCGGGACGCCCCGTTCGCCGGAGTGCCCACGCTGACGAAGTCCCTCAGCGACAGCGAGGGCGACCCGGCCAACTTCGGATCCGCGTGGGTGGCCGGGCACGGCCGGGTCGCGCGGGAGGACGCCGTGGTCAACCGGCGGCTCAAGGCGGCGGGCTTCATCGTCGTCGGCCAGACCTCGGCGCCGGAGTTCGGCCTGCTCTCGGTGAGCGAGAGCAGGGTCCACGGGGTGACGCGGAACCCGTGGCGTACGGATGTCACCCCGGGTGGTTCATCAGGGGGCGCGTCGGCCTCGGTCGCCGCGGGCATGGTGCCCGTCGCCCAGGGCGGAGACGGCGGCGGCTCGATCCGGATGCCGGCCGCGTTCTGCCACCTGGTGGGCCTGAAGCCCAGCGCGGGGCGCGTCAGCGCGGGTCCGGGCAGGCCCAGCAGGTGGGGGCACAGCGTCCCGGCCGTGGTCACCCGGACCGTGCGGGACACGGCGGCGGTGCTGGACGCGGTGAGCGGGGGCGCGCCCGGGGACCTGGGTGGCCCCGCGCCCCTGCCTCCGGGCGGTTTGACCGCGATGGCCGGCCGTGATCCGGGGCGGCTCAGGGTCGGTGTCCTCACCCATGCTCCCGACCACACGCCTCAGGTCGTGGGTGCGGTGCGGGAGGCCGTTCTCGACACGGCCCGGATACTCGAACGGCTCGGGCACGAGGTCGAGGAGGCACACCCCGCCCCCATGCTGGATCCCCGCTGCCTCACGGCATTCTTCGACGCGCTGAGTGTCACCGCGGCACAGAGCGTCGAGGCGCTGGCCAGGGAGCTCGGCGAGGATCCCGGCCCCGGCGACCTCGACCCCGTCACCTGGTTCTGGGTGCGGCGCGGGCGGCAGATCACGGGGCTGGAGCTCGCCGACGCCCTCGTCTGGCAGAGCGGGCTCCGGGCCGCCATGGCCCGCTGGTGGCAGGAGTTCGACCTGCTGCTGAGCCCCGTGTTCGCCACACCGCCCAAGCCGGTGGGGTGGCCGTGGCGGGAGCCCGACGGCCTCCAGAGGTCGGTGGACGTGCTCGCCTTCACCGCGCCGTTCAACACCACGGGCCAGCCCGCGATCGCGGTACCGGCGGCGCTGACCGAGTCCGGCACACCCGTCGGCATCCAACTGGCCGCGGCGTACGGACGGGAGGACCTGCTGGTGTGCGTGGCGGCGCAGCTGGAAGCGGAACGCCCCTGGGCGTCACATCGCCCACCGGTCTTCCCCGCCGGGGCGATGTCGGCGTAGTGCTCCTCGGTGCACGGTTTCAGTCCGCCAGGGCCCTGCGGTAGACCGCCGGATCGACGTTGCCGCCCGAGGCCACGAGCGCCACGACCTTGCCCCGGACGTCCACCTTCCCGGACAACACCGCCGCCAGGGCCGCGGCGGCGCCCGGCTCGACCACGATCTTGAGGAGGCGGTGGGCCGTGCCCATGGCGGCCAGGGCCTCCTCGTCGGTCGCGGTCAGGCCGGTCACGTCGTGGCGGCGGAGGACGGCCAGGGGGCGGGCACCGGCCACCGGGCCGGAGATGGCGTCCATGAGGCCGCCGGGCGGGTGGGGGTTGGCGCACACGCGGCCGGTCACGAGGGACCGGGCCATCTTGTCGAAGCCCGCCGGTTCGACGATGTGGTTCGCGAGGCCGGGGAACGCGTCGCCGAGCGCGGTGATCACACCGGCGGCCAGCCCACCGCCGCTGCAGTTCACCAGGACCGTGTCCGGGGTCAGGCCCAGTTCGCGCGCCTGCTCGGCGATCTCCAGGCCGACGGTGCCCTGCCCGGCCATGACGCGGGGATCGTCGAACGGCGGAATCAGCGTCATCCCGCGCTCCTCGATGGTCTTCCGGGCGACCGCTTCCCGGTCCTCGGTCCGCGGGTCGTACAGCACCGTCTCGGCGCCCCACCAGCGGCAGTTGTCGACCTTGATACGGGGGGCGGTGTTCGGCATGACGATGACCGCGGGGCACCCGGCGAGCCGCGCCGCGGCGGCCACGCCCTGCCCATGGTTACCGGCGGAGTAGGCCACGATCCCGGCGCGGCGCGCGTCCTCGTCCAGGGTGAGCAGCGCGTTGAGCGCCCCGCGCACCTTGAACGAGCCGGTCAGCTGGAGACATTCGGCCTTGACCAGGACGCGGGCGCCGACGAGGTCGTCCAGCATCGGGGAGTTGAGCAGCGGCGTCCGGACCACATGGCCGGTCAGCCGCCGCGCGGCCTCGTGGATGGCGTCGATGCCGAAGCCGCGCACGGCGCCGTCGGTGTGAATGTCGGACAACGGTGGGTGTCCTCTCGATAAGGGTCCTTGACCCGTGGATAGCCGAGCGGCACGGCCGCGGTCAACGTGGCGCATCCGCCGCGACCGGTCCGCCCGAGCCCCTCGGGACGGCGGGCCCAGTGACCAGGCACGCTGGAGGTTCTCGCCCGCCACGCCCGCGAACTCCTCGAAGTCACCGACCTCGGCATCGAGCGGATCGCCGCCCAGAGCGGCCTCGGTACCAGCACCAACCTCCGTGCCCGCTTCCGCGACGCCCTCGGCACCACGCCCTCCGCCTACCGGCGGACCTTCGGTTCGGATGTCCCGGAGCGTCACGCCACGCCGTGAGTGGCGCGGCCGAAGTCGGTGGTCAGCCAGTGTTCGATGGACTCATCGGGGAACGTGTGCGGCCGGAAGGTGCCCGCCACCCGTGAGATGTCGGTGATCCGGTCGAGGCGGAAGGTGCGCCAGTCGTCCCGGTCGACGTCGAACGCCA
Organism: Streptomyces sp. NPDC059455; assembly: GCF_042750115.1. NCBI lineage: Bacteria > Bacillati > Actinomycetota > Actinomycetes > Kitasatosporales > Streptomycetaceae > Streptomyces > Streptomyces sp. NPDC059455. Next base: position 25,148 of record NZ_JBHYVB010000013.1, on the reverse strand, counting down.
CGAGGTACCAGTGTCCGGCGCGCAGAAGGTGGCGGTACGGCTCGACCAGCCGGGTGGAGGGGCGGCCGTGCTGGTCGGTGTAGTGGAAGCGGAGTCTGCCGTCCTCGGCCACCGCATCGGCGATCACACCGACGATCGCCGCCGAGACCACGGCGCCAGGCTGCTGGAGCACCTCGGTGGCCAGGTCGGTGGCGGCCGCGCGGCGTCGCAGCGGGCGGGGCAGCACTTGGTCCAGCTTGAGCAGCGCGCTTGACGCGACCGCCTCCTCGGGGAGGAAGGCGCGGATCAGATGCAGCCCGGCCACCAGCGCGGTGATCTCGTCAGCGGTGAACAGCAGGGGCGGAATCCTGGTCCCGGGGCTCAGTCGATAGGCACTGCCCGGTCCCGGGCGGGCCTCGACGGTGTACCCGAGACGGCGCAGCCGCTGGGCGTCGCGGCGCACGGTGCGGACGCTCGCGTCGAGCCGTTCGGCCAGTTCGGTGGCCGTCCACTCGCCCCCTGACTGCAGCAGCGTCAGCATGGTCAAGGTCCTGATCGTGGGATCGAGCTCCATTCCCTCAGCCTTCCAGGAGAGGAGGACAGCTTCGGGCCACCTTGGTTCCTAGGGTGCGGTCGAGCCATCGATGAGAGGAAGCAACCATGCGGATCGCCGTCACCACCCCGACCGGAAACGTCGGCCGCCACGTCGTCGCCGCACTCGTCCGCGCCGGGGTCCGGCCGCGCGTCCTGCTGCGCGACCCCGGGCGGCTGGCACCCGATGTCCGGGACGAGGTGGACGCGGTGCCGGTCGACCAGTACGACCCCGACGCGGTGGTGGCCGCCACCCGCGGCGTCGACGCGCTGTTCTGGGTGAACCCGACCAGTGGCCACGGGGATCCCCTCAGCGAATACGCCCGCGCCACCAGCGGCGTGGTCCGCGCCGTCACCGAGAACCGGATCGGCCGCGTCGTGTTCCAAAGCAGCGTCGGCGCCGAGAAGCGTCATGGTGCCGGTGAGATCGACGGCCTGGCACAGACCGAGATCGCCTTGGACGGCACGGGCGTCGACGTCACCCACCTGCGCTGCGGCTACTTCTTCAGCAATCTCGAATTCGAGCTCGAAGCCCTGCGCGCGGGCACCCTCCAGGTGATCCTGCCGCTCGACCAGCCCATGGCGTGGGTGGCGCCACGCGACATCGCCGAGGTCGCCGCCACCCGTCTGCTGTCCCCCGCCTGGTCCGGCCGGGTCGTCCAGGCGGTTCACGGGCCCGCCGACCTCACCTGGCGACAGGTCGGCGACATCCTCACCGCCGCCACGGGTCGGCGGATCGGCGTCGAGCGGATCACCGACGACGCCATGCGCGCGGGGCTCCGCCGGGCGGGGATGACCGAGAGTCTGGTCGAGGCCGTGATCGGCATGTCGACCGGCCTACGCGAAGACTTCGTGCCCGAGCAGCCCCGCACCCTCCGGACCACCACCCCGACCACCCTCGCCGCCTGGGCCTACGACCAGCTACGACACCGGATCGCCGACGACGCCTCGTAAGCGGGCCGCGGGCAGCCGCTTTCTGTGAGTTTCTGTGAATCACCGGCCGGTCGGCTGCCGCGACCTGCCGGTTTCCCCCGGACCCGACTTCCGGTTCTTACGCGACACCCAGACTCGTGCAGAGCTGTCCCAGAACCGCGGATCACTGTGATGCGACGCGCCACGACGACATCGGCGACCGCAACCAGGTCCAGAGGGACAGAAGGAAGAGCGCTTCATGCCCAACGGCAGCATTGGCAGCGCCGGCACGAGCACTGGCACCGGCACGAGCACTGGCACCATCACCGGCGCAGGACCGCTCAGCGGCGAACAGCACAAGCACACGAGGTGGAACAGACGGCTCATCGGCCAGGTGGCCATCCTGATTCTGGTGAACACCATGGTGGACACCGTCGTCACCGCACCGCTGCTCGTCCTTCCCGAGATGCTCGACCACTTCGGCACCGATCAGTCGGCGTGGATCGACGCCAGCTCGCTGCTGGCGGGGGCGATGTGGGCGCCACTGCTCGGAAAGAGCGCCGATATCCACGGCAAGCGCAGAGTGCTGGTGGCGACGTTGCTCACCGCCCTGGCGGGTGCCCTGGTGTGCCTCGTCGCTCCCAACCTCTGGGTGTTCATCTTCGGCCGCCTGCTCCAGGGGGCGGCCGTGGGAGCCGTGTTCCTCACGGTCGCCCTCATCCGCGACATGTGCGCACCGGACCTGGCGATGGTCGTCACGGGCATCGTGACCTCCGGCTCCGCACTCCTCAGCATCGTCATGCCCGCCCTCTTCGAGTTGACGGCCGCGGCGTTCGGCTGGCGGAGCGTGTTCGTCGCGTCGGCGATCTTCGCGGCCATCGCGGCGGTCCTGGTGCACCGCCTCGTTCCCCAGTCCACGATCAGGACACCGGGCAAGGTCGACATCGCCGGGGCCGTTCTCCTCGGTGGCGGGCTGGCGGCGGCGCTCAGCTATGTGAGCCTCGGGTCGGAGTTCGGCTGGTTCACCGTGGGCCCGCTCGCCCTCCTCGTCGGTGGCGCCGCGGCACTGGCCCGGTGGTTCCTGGTGGCGAGCCGGATTCCCGAGCCCGTGATCGACATCAGGAACCTCGGCAGGCCGCTGGTGCTCACGCTGCTTGTGGTGGTCTTCGGAACCGGCGCGTACCAGAGCATGCTCACGCTCTTCGGCCTCATCGCCAAGGTCTCGGCGGATCAGGACCTCGGGTACGGACTCGCCGCCCCGGGAGCACTGGGCCTGCTGTACGGCATACCGGCGATCGGCATCGTGCTCGGCGGCACCCTGGCCGGGGTGCTCAGCACCCGCGTCGGACCGGCCGTGGCACTGGCGGGCGGAGTGGCGATCGGAACGGTGGGAACCATCGGGATGTTCCTCGGGGACTCCGTGCTCCCCCTCGCGGTCGTCTGCTCCTTCCTGCTGAGCCTCACCGCGGGAACGCTCGTGACCGCCGGCTTCAACATGGCGGCGACGCTCGCACCTCCGGAACGGCAGGGTGTGGTGTCCAGCATGGTCATGGTGATGGTGGCGACCGGGGCGGTGATCCTGAAGTTCGTGGGTTCGGCCGTACTCAAGTCCACCAACACGGTCGTGGACGGAGACACGGTGAACTCGGCGCTGGGTGTGCACAGTTACATCGCCATGGCGGCCATCGCGTTCGTGGCCGCCGCCGTGGTGGTCGTCGTCCTCCTGCGCACGCAGCGGCACCGCGCACACGCCTCGGCTCTGGAGTCATGATGATCGAAGTAAGCGGACTGACCAAGCGCTACGGCAAGGTGGTGGCCGTCGACGGCCTGACTTTCGCCGTCCGCCCGGGGGAGGTGACCGGGTTTCTCGGTCCCAACGGCGCGGGCAAGTCGACCACGCTGCGGATGATCCTGGGCCTGGACGCCGCGAGTTCGGGAACCGCCACCGTTGGCGGGCGCCCGTATTCCGCGCAGCCCGCGCCGTTGAAGGCCGTCGGCGCGCTGCTGGACGCGGGCGCGGTGCTGCCCAGCCGCACGGCCTACCACCATCTGCTGGCTCTCGCGGCCTGCAATGGGATCTCCCGTGGCCGCGTGGCGAAGGTGCTGGCGGAGGTGGGTCTGGAGGGCGTGGCTCGCCGCAGGGCCGGGACGTTCTCGCTCGGCATGCGGCAGCGCCTCGGCATCGCGGCGGCGCTGCTGGGCGACCCCCCGGTGCTCGTTTTCGACGAGCCGCTCAACGGTCTCGACCCGGAGGGGATCGTCTGGATCCGCGGGCTGATGCGGCGGATGGCGGCCGAGGGGCGCGCGGTGCTGATGTCCAGCCATCTGATGAGCGAGATGGAGCTCACCGCCGACCACCTCATCGTCATCGGCCGCGGACGGCTGATCGCGGACACCGCCATGGCCACGTTCATCGACGCGCACTCGGGCCGTGAGGTCCTGGTGCGCAGCCCGCAGGCGGAATCGCTGCGCCGGCTGCTGTCCTCGGCGGCGGCGGAGGTGCGTGCGGACGGCGCGGACGGCCTGGTGGTGACCGGGGTGGACGCGGCCGAGATCGGCGCGCTGGCCGCGGCCGGTGCGGTGGAGCTGCATGAGCTGACGCCCCGGCAGCCGTCGCTGGAGCAGGCCTTCATGGACCTGACCCGCGATGCCCTGGAGTACCACACCGCGAAGGAGACGAGTTCATGAGCGGAAGCGCCGCGGACGCCCGGACGGCGAAGGGCCACGAGCCGCGCGGTCGGCGGTTGTTCGGATCCGGCCATCGAGCCCGGGTACGCCGCCGGACGCCCGACCGGTCGCAAGGACACCGGACACCTCCGGCACCGACGCGCCGGGCGACGTTCCGCCACTCTCTGCACGCCGAGTGGATCAAGATCCGTACCATGCGCTCGACCCTCTACGTCATCCTCGGCACCCTGGCGTTCTGCATGGGCCTCGCCTCGCTCAACGGCACATCCGCCGGGAGCGATTACGCGACCATGACCGCCGCCGACCGGGCCGCCTTCGATCCGCTCGCCACCAGCCTGCGCGGCTATCTGGTGGCGCAGATCGCCCTCGGGCTGCTGGGCGGCATGGCGATCACCTCCGAGTACGGCGCCCGCACGATCGTCAGCACGCTGACCGCCGTACCGCACCGGGCCCGGGTGCTGGCCGCCAAAGCCGCGGTCCTGGTCGGGGTCGCGTTGCCGGTCGGGCTGCTGGTGTCCGTCAGCGGCTTTCTCGTCGGGCAGGCGGCGCTGGCGGGCGCGGACGCCCCGCACCTCGGCCTGTCCGATCCTCAGGCACTGCGCGGCATTCTGGGCGGCGGGCTCTATCTGACGCTCGCCGCGCTGTTCGGCCTCGCGATCGGCGCGGTGATCCGCAGTACGACAGCGACGGTGACGACCCTGTTCGGCGCGATGCTGATCGTGCAGGCGTTCGCGCCGGCGTTGCCCGGGGCGGTCGGCGACTGGGTGGCGAAGTACTGGCCGCCCATCGCGGGTGGCCAGATCATCACCGGCTACCGCGATCCGGCGCTGCTGGCTCCCTGGTCCGGGCTCGCCGTCATGGCAGGGTGTGTCGCGGCCCTGCTGACCGCGGCGTTCATCGTCTTCCGCCGACGCGACGCCTGACGGAAGGCCAGGGGACGACGGACGATCGGGTGGGGACGGGACGGATGACGGCATCGGAACGGCTGCTGGTGGTGGAGGACGAGCCGACGCTGCGCGAGTTGCTCTCCGCGAGTCTGCGGCTGGCGGGCTTCGCCGTGGTCGCGGTCGCGACCGGCGAAGAGGCGCTGGCCGCGGTGCGGGAGCGGCGTCCCGCCCTGATCGTGCTGGATGTGATGCTGCCCGACATCGATGGCTTCGAGGTCGTCCACCGGCTGCGCGGGCAGCATCCGCTCGCCGCGGCGGGCCATCCCCCGGTGCTGTTCCTCACCGCCCGCGATGCGCCCGAGGACCGGATCAGCGGGCTCAGGGCGGGCGGTGACGACTACGTCACCAAGCCGTTCAACCTGGAGGAGCTGGTCCTGCGCATCCGGGCCATTCTGCGCCGCGTGAGCGGCCGCCAGTCCGACGGCCGGCTGATCGTCGGCGATCTGGAGCTGGACCCCGACAGCCATCAGGTGGTCCGGGGCGGGCAGCCGGTCCGGCTGTCCCCGACCGAGTTCAGCCTGCTGCGCGTGCTGATGGAGAACGCCGGACAGGTGCTGTCGAAGTCCCAACTCCTGGAGCTGGTCTGGCAGTACGACTTCGGGGGCGACGACAGCATCGTCGCCTCGTACATCAGCTATCTGCGGCGCAAGGTGGACCTGGGCGAGCCGAAACTGATCCATACGGTGCGCGGCACCGGGTATGTGCTGCGGAGGCCACCACGGTGAACGAGAACCCCGAGCGCGGTCGGCTCTCGCTCCGTGGTCGGCTCTCGCTGCGCGGCCGGCTGCTGGCGATCGCCCTGATGCTGCTCGTGGTCGCCCTGCTGGGCAGCAACGCTCTGGCCGTCGTCCTGCTCCAGCGCGACCTGGTGCATCAGCTGGACAACCGGCTCCGCACCGCCGCCACGGTCACCGCGCGTCTCACCGACCCGTCCGACATGGCGGGCGATCGGACATCGCGGGTGCGCGACACCGTGGAGCGGCAGCTGACCGGCGATGTCTATCTGGCCTCCCTCGGCCCGAACGGCCGCGTCCGGCAGGTCATCCGGCCCGCGGCGCACAGCGCTCCCGCCCTGCCCCCGCTCGACGCGGCGGCGGTCGGCGAGCGCGGCCGTCGGCCCTTCGAGGCCCCGGCCGCCGACGGCGGTGAGGCATGGCGGGCGATCGCCGTACCGCTCAACGCGCCGGGAGAACAGCGCAAGCGGGCCGAGGGCACCCCCAGCGTCGTCATCGCGGCCTCCCTCATCCAGGTCAACGCGACGATCAGACAGCTCGGCACCCGGATGCTGCTCATCGACTCCCTGGTGCTGGCGCTGCTCGGCGGGGCCGGGTGGTTCGCCGTACGCGCCGGGCTGCGCCCGCTGCGCCGGGTCGAGACCACCGCGGCGGCGATCGCGGACGGCGATCTGTCCAGCCGCGTCCCGGAGCTGGCCGCATCCCGTACCGAACTCGGCCGTCTGGCCGCGGCGCTCAACGGGATGCTGGACCGGGTCGAGGAGAGCGACGCGGCGCGGGCGGCCGCCGCCGAGCGGATGCGCCGCTTCATCGCGGACGCCAGCCATGAGCTGCGCACCCCGCTCTTCGGCATCAAGGGGTTCACCGAGCTGTACCGGATGGGCGGCATGCCCGAGCGCGCCGATGTCGACGCCGCGATGGGCCGTATCGAGCGGGAGGCGGCACGGCTGGTCCGGCTGGTCGAGGACCTGCTGCTGCTCGCCCGCCTCGACGAGTACGCCGCCGCCGCGGACCTCCCGCTCCATCCCACCCCGATGGACCTGCGCACGCTGGCCGTCGACGCCCTGCACGACCTGCGCGCGCTCGATCCACGACGCCCTGTCACCCTCACCGGCCCCGGCGGCGGGCCGCCGGGGGGCGCGCCGGTGCTCGGCGACGAGGCGAGACTGCGCCAGGTGACCTCCAACCTCGTCGGCAACGCGGTGGCGCATACCCCGCCCGGCACCCCGGTCCGGATCGGCGTCGGCACCCAGGACGGTCTGGCGGTGCTGGAGCTGCACGACGCGGGTCCGGGGATGTCCGAGGAGCAGGCCGCCCGCGCCTTCGACCGCTTCTACCGTGCGGATGACGCCCGCGGCCGCACCAAGAGCGGAGGCGCGGGGCTCGGCCTCGCGATCGTCCACTCCCTGGTGACGGCCCACCACGGCCGGGTGGAGGTGCTTACGGCCCCGGACGAGGGCGCCACCTTCCGCGTTCTGCTCCCCCTGGACGACTGAGCACCCCACCGCCCACCAACTCCATGGCGGCGCCTTCGCCCCGCACGCTTCCGTGCTCATCGGCCTGCCGGCCGGATCCAGCGCGCCGACCCCGCTCTACGCCGAGTACCAGGCACGCCGGGCCTTCTCCGCCCTGATGGTCACCGTCGTCCTCAGCGCGTACGCCTTCGCGCTGCTGCTGTCCCCCGCCACCCCGGAGGAGCGCTCCGGGACCCGGCGGCACTCATCGCACTGGCCGCCGACAGGCACCGCCCGCACAGCGCCTGACGCGCCCGGCTCAGTGCACCTTCGTCAAGCCGCCTCCGATGGTGGCGAGCAGGGTCTCGTCGCAGGCGGCCGAGGTGTCCGCCGCCCAGCACACATAGCCGTCGGGGCGGATGAGCAGGGCGACGGCGCCCAGGTCGTCTGCGCAGGTGGCCCGGACGAGGTCGACGCGTGGCGGGAGCCGGAGGTCGTCCGGGACGGCTCCGGCCAGATCGAGCAGAACGGCGTGGCCCGAGCCGAACAGCGCCGACAGCCGGGTGGCGCCGGCCTCGGTGACCAGGTCGGCGTCCGGCACGCGCTGCCCGGTGAGGGGATGTTCGCCGGGCAGCTCGTAGCGCAGCGAGAGGCCGGACATCAGCCCCGCGAGGTGGCGGTTGGTGTCGGGCAGCCGCAGCAGGTCGATGAAGATGTCGCGCAGGGCGGTCACGTCCTCGCTCGGGGTCGTGTCCGCCAGGACCCGCTGGGCCGCCGTGTGGTGCAGGACCCGGGCCGCGGCCGGATGCCGTTCGGCGTGGTAGCTGTCCAGGAGGCCGCCCGGCGCCCGGTCCTGGATGACCGCGGCCAGTTTCCAGCCGAGGTTGATCGCGTCCTGCATACCGAGGTTGAGCCCCTGGCCGCCCATCGGCGAATGGATATGGGCGGCGTCGCCCGCGAACAGCACGCGGCCCACGCGGTACTGCTCCAGCTGTCGCGTGGCGTCACTGAAGCGCGAGGAGTTGTCCACGGCCCCCAGGGTCGTCTCCTCGCCGTACACCTCCCGCAGCGCGGTGGCGATCTCCTCATGGGTGACGGGGGCGTCGCGGGCGGTGTCCACCTGGTCCGCGTGACCGAAGGTGAAGCGGTACAGGTCGCCGCCGACCGGGACCAGCATGGCCCAGTAGCCGCCCACCTGACGGGTCATGGTGCTGATGTGCCCCATCTGCTTCGGCACCAGCGAGGACACCGCGGTCAGCCGGATGTCGGTCAGCACCGCCTGATGAGTCCCGGCCCGGCCGGGAAACGGCAGCTCCAGCAGTTTCCGCACCGTGCTGTGACCGCCGTCGCACGCCACCAGATAGCGCGCCCGCACCTCCAGGCCGTCCGCCGTCACGACCACGCCGTCCTCGTCCGACTCCACCTTCGAGACGGCGGTCCCGCGCAGAACTCGCGCGCCCGCGGCGGTCGCCCGCTCCTCGAGCACCTCCTCGATCTTCCACTGGGGGATGGCGATCGGGCCGTTGTGCCTGGTCCGCCAGGGGGTGCAGTCCAAGGGCACGGGCAGCATCGCGAAGTGCCCACCCACCGGGTCACGCGGGGTGGCCCGCCGCAGCATCGGCTCCAACAGCCCCCGCGACTGCAGCAGTTCGGCCGTACGGGGCTGGATCGCGCCGCCCTTCACCTGCTCGATGCGCTGGTGCAGCTTCTCCAGCACCAGGGTCTCGGCCCCGGCCAGCGCCAGCTCGTACGCCAGCATCAGCCCGGTCGGGCCGGCGCCCACGATGACGACGTCGGTCGCGCTCTCCGTCATCGCCATCGGCTCCGTCTTCTCCGTCGACACGGTCACCCCTCCTCGATTTCTCGCCTCGGTCTATATGTATACCAGGTGCAGAAATCTCCTGGGGGCAATTACTCTGCTACGGTGGACGTCGTGGACGGCAAGCCAGGGCTACGGGAGCGGAAGAAGCAGCGGACCCACACCGCGATCTCCGAGGCGGCGATCACGCTCTTCCTCGAACACGGCTTCAACCAGGTCTCGGTGGCCCAGGTGGCCGAGGCGGCCGAGGTGTCCAAGCGCACGCTCTTCGCCTACTTCCCGGCGAAGGAAGACCTCGTGGTGCACCGTCTCGCCGACCACGAGACCGAAAGCGCCCGCGTCGTACGGGCCCGCCCGCCCCGCACCGCCCCGCTGACCGCGCTGCGCGAGCACTTCCTCAAGGGCCTGCGCGAACGGGACCCGATCACCGGGCTCAACGACCATCCCCAGATCGTCAAGCTCACCCGGATGATCCTCGACTCACCCTCGCTGGTCGCCCGGATGGCGCGGTTCAAGGACGGCGCCGAACGCGCGCTCGCGCAGGCGCTGCGGGAGACGGCGGACACCCCGGAACTCACCGCGCGGCTGGCCGCCGTCCAGATCGTCGCCGTCCAGTGGTCACTGGCACAGGACAACACCGCACGCGTGACGTACGGGGAACCGGCCGACGAGCGCTACGCGGGTGCGGTGGCCGACGCGGAGCACGCGTTCGCGCTGCTGGAGAACGGACTGCGGCACCTGTCCCCGCGGAAGTGACTCCAGGCGCCCCGCTCGGGTGCCCCGGGTGTCCTCACAACGCATGAGGGCCCCGGATCTCTCCGCGGGCCCTCGTGCGTCTCGGTGTGGTCAGTTCGGGGCGGCCGCCATCGCCCGGCTCTCTTCGGCCTTCGCCGGCTTGGGGTTCAGCATCCGCTCGGCGAGTTCGCCGAAGAGGAGACCGAAGCCACCCCACAGGATCACCTGCATGGCGAGGGCGGACAGCCGGAACCGCCACAGGACGGTGGCCGGGAAGTCCGCCGGGACCTCGTTGACGACGGGCAGGAAGGCGAACGCCACCCCGATGACGACGGCGAAGGCGGCCACCGCGGCGACGGTGGCGTACCAGCTGCCCAGCTTCGGGGCGAGCCGCTTGCCGAGGATGGTGGCGGCGATCGCGAGGAGCACGCTGAGCACCATCATCAGGAAATACAGGATCGTCCGCTTGCTGATGGTGTCGCCGTTGCCGACGGCGGGCGGGTTGGCCGGGTACTTCAGGAACGGCACGACATAGACCGCGAGCAGCGCGCAGCCGGACAGCAGCAGCGCGGTGGCCCTCGGGGTGAAGCGGCCGACGCGGCCGAGGGCGACGCAGTAGGCGAGGGCGGCGATGCCGCCGAACGCGATCCCGTAGATCAGCACACCGGTGGCCAGGCCCGCGGTGGACTGCAGACTACGGGAGACGATCTCGACCTCGTGCTCATGCGCGGGGGCGTGGGCCTCCTCGAAGCCGATCGCGCGGTCGACGCTCGGCTCACCGAGGAAATAGGCGGCGATCAGGGCGAGCACACCGGCACCAAGACCGGCGAGCATGCCCCGCACCAGCAGGTTTCTTACTGTTGCGGAATTCATGGGGGTGCGGCGTCCCTCGCGTCAGTGGCAGGGGAAGCCGAGCAGATGGCGGGCGTCATGCACCCACTCGTGGACGCCCTCGCCGGAGACGACCGCGGTGGCGCCCTGCTCGGCGCCGACGAAGTACAGCAGAACCAGCATCAGGATGCCGAAGAAGACGGCCCAGGGAGCTATCGCCTTCAGCGGCAGCGTGGCGGGGAGGGCGGGAGTGGTGGCTGTCGGCTGGGCGACATGCTGCGCCATGGCAGTGGCCTCCTACTAGGGAGTTCGCGTCCCATCTCGGTGGTGCACAGGACGATGGCTGCGGGTCTGACTCACGGAACGTCCCCTTCGGATACGTCTCGTTCACAGTGGCGCGACCGTGCCGGATTCCCACCGGCTTCCGTCAGACCATCGTCGATATCGCACCGACGGTACCGCGTGTCGGATGTCTGGCCAAGACCGCCCACCTGGTGAGACGCCGACAGGACGCGCACAACCTCACTCATCGCGGCCGTAATGGGGGCTGTTGGGCGGCAGGAAGTGGCCGCGCAGACGGGTCAGCAGTTCGGAGGTCTCCAGCGCGCGCTCGCCCAACTGGGAGGCCACGGCCAGGGCCAGGGCGTCGACCACGGCCAGTGAGCCGAGTGTCTCGCGGGTGGCCCCGGAGGCGGAGAGGGTAGCGAGGAGGGTGACGGCCACGCGGTCGCCGAGCGCGGGTCCGAGGGCGTCGGTGATCAGGACGACCGGGGCGCCCACCCCCTCGGCATGGTCGATGATGACCTCGATCTCCTTGAAGAGCCGGGCCGGGGCGAAGATCACCACGACGTCGTCCGCCGAGAGCGGCACCAGCGCGTCCGGCAGTCTGAAGCCCATGTCCGCCGTGTGACGGGCCTTGAGCCCCAGCCGGTTGAGCCTCAGCGCGAGGTACTCGGCGATGATGCCGGACGGCCCGGCGCCGAAGGCCATGACCTCCTTGGCGGGCAGAAGCCGCTCCACGGCCGCGGCGAAGGCGTCGGCGCGCAGGCTGCGCCGGGTCTCGTGGATGACCTCGGCGGCGTCCTCGAAGACCCGGTCCAGCAACTCCTCGGTGGATCCGGCCATGTGCTCGACGCGGCTGCGCAGCCGCGCGGAGGGCCGCATCAAGGTGGCGAGCGACCGGGCCACGGCGTGCTTGAGACCGGTGAAGCCGCTGTAGCCGAGGGCCTTGGCGGTGCGGACCACGGTGGCGTCGCTGGTGCCGGTGAGCGCGCCGAGTTCGCTGGCGGAGGAGAAGCCCACCTCCTGCGGATGCTCTCTGAGGAACGCCGCGACCTTCTGCTCGGCGGGAGCGAGCCGCGGCCAGGCGGCCGCCACCCGCTGCTGGAGCGGCGCACCCTCCGGGATCTCCGCCATTTCCATGGGCTGCCCTCTCTTGACGTGCGTGCGTAGCGCATCCTACTTTCCTCGCGTCGCATCCACGACAAGTTCGTAGCAGACACTACGGAGCGTTCCATGACCACTTCCGCTGCCCCGACGCCCGGTTACCGGCCCCGGCCGGGGGCCGTCGACCGCCCCCGATGGCCGGGCGGCGCCCGCTGTGCCGTGATGCTGAGCTTCGACGTGGACGGCCCGGCGCTGCTGGCCAACCTCGGCCACGCCCCCGACATCTGGCGCTCCCCCCGGCTGTTCTCGCTCGGCGCCTACGGCCCGCACCGGGGCACCCCCCGGATCCTGGACCTGCTGGCGGACTTCCGGATCCCCGCCACCTTCTTCGTCCCCGGCTGGACCGCCGAGAGCTGGCCCGAACTGCTGAAGACCATCGCGGACCGCGGCCATGAGCTGGGCCACCACGGCTATATGCACGAGCTGTACTACTCGAAGACCATCGCCGAGCAGCGCACGCTGATCGAGCGCAGCCAGGAGATCTTCCAGCGGGTGGCCGGCACCACGGCCGTGGGATTCCGCACCCCCTCCGGTGACTTCCGCGCCGACAGCCCCCAACTGCTGTGCGATCTCGGCTTCTCCTACTCCAGCTCCATGCGCGGCGACGACCGCCCGTACCGCTGGCGGATCGACGGGCGCGACACGGACCTCGTCGAGATCCCCGCGCAGTGGGAGCTGGACGACTTCCCCCAGTTCGCCTACAACGACGTCCCGGCGGAGCCGCGCGGCCAGGACCGGATCGCCGGCACCGAGCTCACCCTCGACAACTGGCGGCGGGAGTTCGACGGCTACTACCGCTACGGGCTGTGCTACGTCCTGATGATGCACCCGGAAGTCATGGGCAAGCCGAGCCGGGTGCTGCTGCTGCGCCGGCTGATCGAGCACATCCGCTCCCATGACGATGTGTGGTTCGCCACCGGAAGCCAGATCGCCCAGTGGTGGCGGACACGCCACTGAGACGCGGGGACGAGACGGAAGGAGAACGCGGTGAGGAGCGAGCAGGCGCGGCCCCGGCTGGAGGAGAACCCGCCCTGGCCGGACGGCGCCCGGTGCGCGGTCGTGGTGACGGTGAACCTCGACGCGGAGCTGTTCTGGCTGCGGCTGGACGAGTCCTGCCACGAGCGGCCCAAGACCCTGTCCATGGGCGAGTACGGCCCGAAGCGCGGCGCTCCCCGGATGCTCGACGCCCTCGAGGCGGCCGAAGTGCGCGCCAGCTGGATGATCCCGGCGACGGTGGCCGAGCGCTATCCCGGGACGGTACGGGACGTGGCCGCCCGCGGCCATGAGATCGCCTCCCGCGGCGACGGTCTGGAGGACTACGCGACCCTCGACGCCGAGGGGCAGCGCCGCGCCATCGAGCGTTCCGCGCGGGTGCTGGAGGACATCTCCGGGCGGCGGCCCACCGGCTTCCGGCCGCCCTCCGCTGAGATCGGCGACGACACCGCCGGTGTGCTGGGCGAACTGGGCTTCACCTGGACCTCCCTGGCCCGGGGCGACGACCGGCCGACCCTGCTGCACCCGGCCACCGGCCCCGGCGCCGCCCCGCTGGTGGACGTTCCGGCCCACTGGGAGCTCAATGACTTCCCCCGCTTCATGTTCAACTACGGACCGGCCTACCCCGCCGGTCAGGTCCGGATCGCCGGATACGGGCAGACCCTGGACGACTGGTGCGCCGAGTTCGACGCGTACCACAGCTACGGGCTGTGCTGTGTGATCACCCTGGAGCCGTCCTGCATCGGCAAACCGGGCCGGATCGGGGTGCTGGAGGAGCTCCTGGCGTATATGCGGCGGCGCCGGGACGTGTGGTTCGCCACCGGCGCCGAAGTGGCGCGGTGGTGGCGCTCCCTGGACCGCCCCAACGACCCCGGGTCCTCGGAGGAGGTACGTCACCGCACCGACCCACGGCGCGCCACGGCCATCTGACGGCGCCACACCACCGGCGCGCCGCCGACCGCGCGCCGCCTGTCACCGATGCCCCGGACCACCCGCCTACAGTCGCGGTATGCGCATCGTCTCCCTGCTGCCCGCCGCGACCGACATCGTCGCCGACCTCGGGCTCGCCGAGCATCTGGCCGGACGGACCCACGAATGCGACTGGCCGCCGGAAGCGGTGGCGGACCTCCCCGTGGTGACCGCCACCGGCCTCGACCAGGACGCCCTCACCAGCCGGGAGATCTCCGACGCGGTCGGCGGCGCGACACACTCCGGGTCGTCGCTCTACACCCTCGACACCGAGGCGCTGGCGGCCCTGCGCCCCGATGTGGTGCTCACCCAGGACCTGTGCGAGGTGTGCGCCGTGTCGTACCGGAAGGTCAGCCGGGCCGTCCGGCTGCTGGACGCCGGCACCCGCGTCCTCAGCCTGGAGCCGCACACGCTCGACGACGTACTGGACTGCCTGGTGACGGTGGGCGAGCTGCTCGGCGTGCGCGAGCGCGCCGAGCGGCGCCGGGCCCATCTGCGCGACCGCCTCGAACGGATCCGTCAGGCGGTGGCGGGCCGGGCCCGGCCCCGGGTCGTGGCGATCGAATGGCTCGACCCACTGTGGCCCGCCGGACACTGGGTCCCCGACCAGATCGCCACCGCCGGAGGCGAACCGCTGCTCGCCGCGTCCGGTCAGCACACCAGCCCGATGACCTGGGAGGCGGTGCGCGCCGCCCGGCCGGAGGTGGTGCTGGTCCTGCCGTGCGGCTTCCCGCCCGAGCGCACCCTGCGGGAGACGGACCTGCTCACCCGTCTGCCGGGCTGGACGGACCTGCCCGCCGTACGGGCCGGGAGGGTCTGGGTGCTGGATGGTCCGGCCTACTTCAACCGCCCCGGCCCGCGCGTGGTGCGCGGAGCCGAGGTGCTGGCCCACGTCCTGCACGGGGTACGGGCCGGGGACGAGGTGACGGCGGCCGAGGCGCTCCCGTTCCCGGCCCGGTCGTCATGACCGGTGCCCCGGACACCACGTCATGACGCGCGGGCCGCTTCTGAGCTCACCGGAGGTGAGGGGGTCCGCCCCCCGATCGAGTGTCAGATGTCCTGGCGCAGGAACAGTTCCACGACCGGGACCGCCACCTCGGGGCGGACGACGGGCAGGGTCAGGGTCAGGGTGCCGGGCGGCTGGCCACCGAGGCCGGTGTTCTGCGCCTTGACCGACGGGTCGATCTCGCGGTACTTGATCTCGGACGCGTCGTGCAGGAGCTGCGCGTACTCGACCTTGCCCGCCAGATCCGGCAGGTGGACATGGCCGAAGGGCCAGGTGAAGAGGTGCAGATAGAGGCGGTTGCCGCGCTGGGTGTAGCGGGTGTCGACCGGGGCGCGGTGTGGGGAGGGGCCGGCGCCGTGGATGGAGCGCTGGTGGCGGGACATCCACGCACCGATCCCCTCCAGCGTGGCGAGGGCGGTGGCGTCGAAGTCACCGCGTCCGGTCGGGCCGACGTTCAGCAGCATGTTGCCGTTCTTCGCGACGCCGTCGACGAGCATCCGGACCAGCAGGTCGACCGGTTTCACATTGAGGTTGTCGCGGTCGTAGCCCCAGCTGCCGTTGAGGGTCTGACACGCCTCCCACACCACCGGCTCCCCGCCGACCTCCATGGGCCTGTCGGGCTGGTACTGCTCGGGTGTGACGAGGTCGCCGGGGATGGCGAGCCGGTCGTTGACGATGATCTCGGGCTGCAGCCTGCGGGTGAGCGCGAGGAGTTCCTCCGAGCCCCACTCCTCCTTGCCCTTGCCGTTCCACACGTCGTGGTGGTCGTCGTCCTTGTACGAGAAGTCGTAGAAGAGGTAGTCGATGGTGCCGTAGTCGGTCAGCAGCTCCTCGACCTGCCCGTGCAGATAGGCGCGGTAACGGGCCATGTCACGGCCCTCGTTGAGCCGCTTGATCTCCTCCGGCGGGTCGTCACGGCGCGGGTGGAGGCCGTCGACGACGAAGTCCGGGTGGTGCCAGTCGATGAGCGAGTGGTAAAAGCCCACGCGCAGTCCCTCGGCGCGCACGGCCTCGACGAACTCGGCGACGAGGTCCTTGCCGATCGGGGTGTTCATCGAGGTGTAGTCGGTGAGCTTGGAGTCCCACAGGCAGAAGCCGTCGTGGTGCTTGGTGGTGAGCACCATGTACTTCATTCCGGCGCGCTTGGCGGACCGCGCCCACTCGCGGGGGTCGAAGAGGTCCGGTTCGAAGTGGCGGAAGTAGCGGTCGTAGTCCTCGTCCGTGATGCGTTCGCGGTTCTTCACCCACTCGTGGCGGGCGGGCAGGGCGTACAGGCCCCAGTGGATGAACATGCCGAAGCGGTCTTCGGTGAACCAGGCGGGGATGGCCATCGAGAGGGATTCCTTTCCCGGAGAAGAGAAGGCGCACAGGGGTCAGCGGCCGCCCAGGCCGCTGGTGACGATGCCGCGCACGAGGTGCTTCTGGAGGAGGACGAGGATGATCACGGTCGGCAGCATCGATATCACCGAGGCCGCCATGACGAGGCTCCACTCATTGCCCTGCTGTCCGAAGAACGCCTGGAGGCCGAGCGGGATGGTGGCCCGCGCGTTGACATCGTCGACGATCACGAGGGGCCACAGGAAGGAGTTCCAGTAGCTGATGAAGGTGAAGACGGCGAGCACGGCGAGGGTGGGCCGGGCCAGGGGCACCATCACGCTGAGGAAGGTGCGCACGGTCCCGGCGCCGTCGACCCGGGCCGCGTCGTCCAGCTCCTGGGGAACGGTCAGGAAGAACTGGCGCAGCAGGAACGCGCCGAGCGCGGTGAACGCCCACGGGATGATGAGCGCCTGGAAGGTGTCCACCCATCCGAGGTTCTGCATCATCATGTACATCGGGATGACGAGGACGTCCTGCGGGATCATCAGGGTCGCGAGGAACAGCAGGAACACCACGTTCCGGCCGCGCCAGCGCAGCCGGGAGAAGGCGTATCCGCTGAGTGCCGCGACGGTCACGTTGATGGCGGTGCCGACGGCGGCGACGAGGACACCGTTGAGGATGAAGCGGGCGAACGGCAGATAGCTGAAGACGTCGGTGTAGTTCTGCCACCGGAGCGCGGAGCCCCAGAGGGTCGGCGGGGTGGTGAAGGTCTCCGACTCGGGCTTGAGGCTCGTGGGAGGTATTTCGGTCATGACGGTTCTCACTGTCGACGTCGGCACGTCGGTCATCAAGTCCGTCGTGTTCGACACCGAGGGAAGGGAAGTGGCGGTCTCCCGCATCGGTACGGAGGTGCTGCGACCGCACCCCGGGTGGGCCGAGCAGGACATGGACGCCGTGTGGCGCGGGGTCGCCGCCACCGTGCGCGGCGCCCTGGCCCAGCTGGGACCCGGGCACGACGCGGTGCGGCTGGTCGCGTTCACGGCCCAGGGGGACGGCTGCTGGCTGGTCGACGGCGACGGCCGCCCCACCGGCCCGGCGATCCTCTGGTCCGACGGGCGCGCCGGTGATCTGCTCGCGCGCTGGCAGGCCGATGGCGTCCTGGCCGAGGCGTACCGCCGCAACGGCTCCCTCACCTGCGCGGGTATGCCGAACGCGGTGCTCACCTGGCTCGCCGAGCACGACCCGGCGCGCCTGGAGCGCTCGCACACCGCGCTGACCGCGGCGGGCTGGCTGTTCCTGAAGCTCACCGGTGTCACGGCGATCGACGCCTCCGACGCGTCGGCGCCCTTCCTCGACCACGCCACGGGCGCGTACGACCCGGCGATCGTGGACCTGTTCGGCCTGACGTGGGCCCGTCGGCTGCTGCCGCGCGTCCTCGGACACGACGAGTGCGTCGCCGAGCTCACCCACCGGGCGGCGGACGAACTGGGCCTCCCCACCAGCCTTCCCGTCGTGATGGCCCCCTACGACATCGCCGCCACCGCCCGCGGCGCCGGGGTCGTCGACCCCGGACAGGCGTGTGCCATCCTCGGCACCACCCTGTGCACCGAGGTGGTGCGCCGAGGCGTGGACACCTCGGGCGAGCCGTGCGGCATCACCATCGCCTTCGGCCGCCACGACCGCCTGTTGCGCGCCCTTCCCACCCTGTCGGGCACCGAGGTGCTGGACTGGGCGTGCCGGACGCTGGCCATCGAGAGCCCCGCCGCGCTCGGCGACCTCGCCGCCGCGTCCGAACCCGGCGCCGCCGGGCTGGGTTTCCTCCCCTATCTCTCACCCGCCGGGGAGCGTGCGCCGTTTCTCGACGGACGGGCCCGCGGCACCTTCTGGGGCCTGTCGCTGGACCACACCCGCGCCGACCTGGCCCGTGCGGTCTTCGAGGGGCTGTCCCTCGTCGTACGGGACTGCCTGCGCTCCTCCGGAACCGAGGTGTACGAACTGCGGCTGTGCGGCGGAGGCGCGGGCAGCGACCGCTGGTGTCAGCTCATCGCCGATGCCACCGGCGTCCCGACGGCGCGCGGCACCGACACCGAGCTGGGCGCGAAGGGCGCCTTCCTCACCGGTCTGGTGCTCACCGGCGCCGAGCGGAGCATGGAGGAGGCCGCCGCCAAGTACGTCCGTATGGCCGCCAGTTGGGCGCCTGACCCGGACCGGGCCGCGCTCTACGACGAGCTGTCCGCGGCACACCTGGCCTGGCGGGACGCGGCCCGGTCCCTGGGCTGGTCGCCGTCCCAGGGACCTGGCCCGTCGCCGGCCCGACCGCCCATGGACACCCCCGCTCAGCGCCCCCACGGCCCCCATCCGGAAACCTCGCATGTCTGACGCCCTCTCCCCCGACGCCGTCCATCTCGGTCTGGACCTCGGTACGCAGAGCGTGCGCGCGGTCGCCGTGGACGGCACCGGGAAGCTGCTCGCCGCGGCCTCCCGCCCCCTGACCGGCCACCGTGCCGGCGTACGCCACGAACAGGACCCCGAGCAGTGGTGGTCCGCCGCCGGTGCCGCCTGCCGCGAGGCCCTCAGCGGCATCGACGACGGGCGGGTGCGGGGTGTGGCGGTGGACGCCACCTCCGGGACCGTCCTCCTCGCCGACCCGTCCGGAACGCCCCTCACCCCGGCCCTGATGTACGACGACGGGCGCGCCGCGGTCCACGCCGACCGCGTCAACACCGTCGGCGCCGCCGTCTGGGAGAGGCTCGGCTACCGCACCATGCAGCCGTCCTGGGCCCTGCCCAAACTCCTGTGGCTGCTCCAGCACACCGATGTCCCGCCGGGGGCCCGGCTGTTGCACCAGGCCGACCTGATCACCTGGCGGCTGGCCGGACAACAGACCCCCGGCGACGCCAGCCACGCCCTGAAGACCGGCTACGACCTGCTCGCCGACCGCTGGCCCGCCGAGGAGCTGGCCGCCCTCGGCGTCCCCGATGGCCTGCTGCCGGAGGTCGTACGGCCCGGCACGGTGATCGGCACGGTCTGCGCGCGGGCCGCCGCCGTCACCGGGATCCCCGCCGGCACACCCATGGTCGCGGGGATGACCGACGGTTGCGCGGCCCAGATCGGGGCGGGCGCGCTCGGCCCGGGGGGCCTGGAACTCGGTGCTGGGCACCACCCTGGTCCTCAAGGGCGCCAGTCCCCGTCCGGTGCACGACCCCGCCGGGGTGGTCTACTGCCACCGCGGGCCCGGTGGCGGCTGGCTGCCCGGCGGTGCCTCCAGCAGCGGTGCGGGCGTGCTGTCCCGCCGCTTCCCCGGGGCCGACCTCGACGCCCTCACCGAAGCGGCCGCCGCGACCGGTTCCACCGCGGTCGTCTACCCGCTCGTCGGCGAGCGGGGCGAGCGCTTTCCGTTCCGCGCGCCCGACGCGCGCCCCTTCGTCCTGGGCGAACCCTCCGGCGCGGCCGAGGAGTTCCATGCCTGTCTGCTCGGCGTGGCCTGTGTGGAGCGGCTCTGCCTCGACCACCTGGATCACATCGGCGCTCCCGTGGCCGGCCCGCTGAGCCTGACCGGCGGCGGCGCCCGCAACCGCTACTGGTCGCGGCTGCGCGCCGACCTCCTCGGCCGGAGCGTGACCCTGCCCGAGCAGGCCGAGAGCGCCGTCGGCATGGCGGTGCTCGCCGCCACCGCCTCGGGCGTCACGCTGGAGCGGGCCGCCGCCTCCATGGTGCGCGACGGAGTCGGACTGCATCCCGATCCCGCCCGCACCGCACGGCTGCTCCCCGTCTACCTCGGCTTCGTCGACGAACTGGTCCGCCGGGGCTGGCTGGAGCCGGAGGTGGCCGCCCACGCCCACAGAAAGGCCGACCAGTGACCGACTTCGTCCTCGTACGGCACGGGGAGACCGTGTGGCACGCGGAGAACCGCTACGCCGGACGCACCGATGTGCCACTGACCGAACACGGGCACAAGCAGGCCGCCGAGCTCGGCGCCTGGGCCACCGGACAGCGGCTGGACGCGGTGCTCAGCTCACCGCTGTCCCGCGCCCGGCTCACCGCCGAGCCCGCCGCAGCGGCGCTCGGCCTCACCCCGCGCGTCGACGAGCGGCTGTACGAGGTGGACTTCGGGCGCGGCGAGGGGCTGACCCGGGCGGAGATGCGGGAGCGGTTCCCGGCGGAGTTGGACGCGTTCCTGGCCGATCCGGTCGCCCACCACCTGCCCGGCGGTGAGGACCCGGCCGTGGCCGCCGACCGCGCGATCGCCTGTCTGACGGACATCGCCCATGAGGTGCCCGAGGGACGGGCCCTGGTCGTCGCCCACTCCACCCTCGTCCGCCTGGTCCTGTGCCAGTTGCTCGGCATTCCGCTCGCCCGCTACCGCCAGGTGTTTCCCCGGCTGGAGAACGGCGCCCTGACCGAACTGCGCCTACGGGCCGGCCGGGCATCGCTGCTGCGGCTCAACGCCCCGGCCCTGACCACCGACTGACCCCTTCCTCCGGAGTGCCACCGTGCCCACCACCGTCCTCGCCGCCGGCGACCACTTCGTGCTGCCCCGACTGCTCACCGAGGAGCTGCGGAACGCCGTCCCCGGCCACGGCGCACTCGACATCCGCGAGCTGCGGCTGCCCTGGCCGCACACGCCGTTCGGCAAGGTGGCCGAGGTCGACGAGGCGTCCGGCACCGAAGCGGAGCTCATCGAGGCGCTGCGCGGGCGGCGGATCTGTGTGACACAGATGGCCCCGCTCACCGAACGCGTCCTGCGGGCCTGCCCCGACCTCGAGCTGTTCTGCGTCAGCCGCGGCGGACCGGTCAACGCCAACCTGGAAGCGGCCACCCGCCACGGTGTGGCCGTGTGCTACGCGCCCGGCCGCAACGCCGTGGCCACCGCCGAACACACCCTCGCCCTCATCCTCGCCGCCGCCCGCGGTGTCGGCGATGTCCACACCGACCTCAAGCGGGGCACCTGGCGGGGCGACTACTACGACTACGACAACTGCGGCATCGAGATCGACGGCTCGACCGTCGGACTGGTGGGCTTCGGTGCCATCGGCTCCCGTGTCGCACGGGCCCTGGCCGCCTTGGGCGCCACCGTCCTCGTCCACGACCCTTATGTGCGGCCCGACGCGGTGGCGGGCGTGGCCCGGCTGGTCTCCCTGGAGGAACTCCTCACCCGCTCCCGGATCGTCTCCCTCCACGCCCGGGTGACGGACGAGACCCGCGGGATGATCGGCCACGACCGGATCGCGTCCATGCCACGCGGAGCGGTGCTGGTCAACTGCGCCCGGGGCGCGCTGGTCGACTACGACGCGGTGTGCGACGCCCTGGACACCGGACACCTGGGCGGCGCGGGATTCGACGTCTACCCCACCGAACCCGTCCCGGCCGAGTCCCGGCTGCTGACCACACCCGGCATCGTCCTGACGCCCCACATCGCCGGTGCCAGCCGCGAGGTCGCCCACAAGGCCGCCCGGATCGTGGCGGCGGAGGTGGCCCGCTTCCTGCGCGGCGGACCGCTCGCCCACTGCGCCAACCCCCAGGCGCTGCCCCCGCACCGGTGACGCCACTCGCCGATCAGGGCCCGCGATGGCCGGGCCCGGTTCGGCTCGCCCCTGAACGGCGTCCCTCACCTGGGTAAACTGTTGCTGCCGCGATACGCCCCGATCAGCAGCAGGAGGCCGGATGCCGCCGCAGAACACCTCCGCGACCGGGGCATCGCGGGAAGGACAGGGACGGGATGTGCCGCCCGCCCGTCAGGCGCTCTCGGACAGCGTCTACGAGAACATCAAGGCCATGGTCATGGACCATGAGATCACCCCCGGCGCACGCGTCAGCATCGAGGCCCTGTCCCGCTCCCTCAGCGTCTCCCCGACCCCCATCCGGGAGGCGCTGGCCAGGCTGGAGGCGGACGGTCTGGTGGTGAAGAGACCGCTGTCGGGGTACCGCACCACCGAGCTGCTGACCCGGCAGGGGCTCGAGGAGCTCTTCGAGATGCGGCAGCTGCTGGAGCCGAGGGCGGCCGCCCTCGCCGCGGTCAACGCCAGTGAGGACCAGCTCGACGCCATCGAGCGGATCGCGGAGGAGATGCACACCCACCCGGGGACCGCCGCCGGGCGCTACGCGGCCTACCGCGGCTTCGCCGCCCTTGACCAGCGCCTCCACGACGCGATCGTCCGGGCGTCCGGCCGGCCGCTGCTCGCGGACGCGGTGGAACGGCTCCACTCCCATCTGCATATCTTCCGGCTGAGCAGCCAGCTCGGCGCCGATGACCCGACCCTCGCGGAGCACCAGCGCATGGTCCACGCGATATTGCGCCGCAATGCCGACCGCGCGGCCGAGGCGATGGCGAAGCACCTCGTCCGCAGCCTCGGGCGTCAGCTCAGCCGGGACGAGGAGTCCTGACCTGGCCCGTGCCATGTGGGTCAGGGCCCCGCGCCATGACCCGCGCCAGGTGCGTTACGCCTCCACCGCCCGTGGGCGCACCGCCGAGGTGGCGCGGTCGTGGATGATGCGGATGATCCGGCCGCTCATCCGCTCGTAGTTGCGGTCGTTGTCGACCTCACCGCGGATCCGGTGGTCGGCCATCACCACCACCCGGTCCGCGAGCGTGATCATCTCCGCGAGGTCGCTGCTGATCAGCAGAATGGGCAGGCCATCGCGGGCCAGCTCCCAGATGAGTTCGTGGAAGGCGTGCTTGGTGCGCACATCGACACCCACGGTCGGCTCGTCCACGATGAGCAGCCGGGTGTCGGCCGCCAGCCATTTCGCCAGGCTCACCTTCTGCTGGTTGCCACCGGACAGCTCTCCGGCGTTCTGGCCGAGCCCGGCGATGCGAATGCCGAGACGTTCGACGAGGTCGTGCGCCACGTCCCGCTCCTCGCGCGCGGAGACGAATCCGAACGCCTTCGCCAGCCTCTTCCACACCGTCACCGTGATGTTCCGGGCGATGGGCTGCTCCAGGAAGACCCCTTCCTCCTTGCGGTTCTCGGTGAGATAGCCGATGCCGAAGCAGTGCAGCGCCTGCCGGGGAGAGGTGATGCGCACCGGTTCGCCGTGCACCCGGATCTCGCCGCCGGTGACGCGGTCGAGGCCGAGCACGGCCTTGACCAGTTCGCTGCGGCCCGCGCCGACCAGCCCGTACAGCCCGACGATCTCGCCGGGCCGGACGTCCAGGCCAATGTCCCGGTGGTCGGCGGCGGTGGACACTCCGTCGAACGAGAGCACCGGCGCCGCGGTGGTGTCCACCTCCCGGGGACGCATCTCGGCCGCCGCGTGGGCACGGCCCACCATGAGACCGACCACGTCGTCCTGCGTGTGCTCGGCGAGCGGCGCGGATTCGAGCACGGAGGCGCCGTCGCGCAGCACGGTGACGGTGTCGCAGATGGCGAACACCTCCTCCATTGTGGCTGACGAAGACGACACACGTCCCCCGGGCCTTCAGCCGCCGCACGACCTCGAAGAGGCGCTCCGCCTCGCGCGGGGAGAGGGAAGCGGTCGGCTCGTCGAGGAGCAGCACCCGGCTCTCGGTGTACAGGGCCTTGGCGATCTCCGCCAACTGCTGCTGTGCCACGGACAGTTCACGGACCGGCCGGTCCGGGTCGAGGTCCAGGCCCAGCTCCCCGAGGCACCGCAGCGCGGGGTCGGTCATCGCCGCGCGGTCGATGACCGACCCTGGTGTGAGGGAGGGCTCTGCAGCGTGATGTTCTCGGCCACCGAGAAGCCGGGAATCAGATTGCGCTCCTGGTGCACCACCGAGCAGCGCGTGGACGGACCCGGCGGTGAGGCGCAGTCCGACGCCGTCGAGCCGAGGAACGAGGGCAGCTTGACTTCCCCCCTCCTGAAGGAGGGGGGTTATCACGTCTCGCGCTGTGAGGTTTTCTGCTTCGCCGCCGACGGCCCGCCCGGAGTGCTCCGTTGAGGTCTTACACCGGCTCCACAGACTGTCACCGCCAGTCCGGCGGCCAGAAGGTTGCGTGCGGCATTCACGTCCCGGTCATGGGCCGCGCCGCAGTCGCATGTCCAGGTGCGGACATGCAGCGGCATCTTCTCCCGCAGAGTGCGGCAGGCGGAGCACAGCCTGGAGGAGGGGAAGAAGCGGTCGACCGCGACCACGTCCCACCCGTACCACTGGGCTTTGCACTCCAGCATGTCCCGGAAGTCCGACCACGCGGCATCGCTGATGGCGCGGGCCAGACTCCGGTTCTTGACCATGTTCCGTACGGTCAGGTCCTCGATCACGAGCGTTTGGTTTTCGCGCACGAGTCGAGTGGCCTCACGTCCCCGAGCCGGTAGGTCTTCTTCGCCTGGGCGCCGGCGGTCTTCCACGGCTGGAAGTAGGGGTGGGCGCCGCCGGGGACGAGCGCGACCTTGGTGGCGGATCCATCCGCGAGCACGGCCGAGCCGCCGCCCGCCCGCGCGGACGCGGGGGCCTGCCCGCCCGTCGGCTCGCCCGAGTTCTTGAGCGTGCAGGCTGTCGAACCCGTGGCCAGCAACGCCACGGTGACAACTCCCGACAGAAGAGATCTGGTCCGGAGACGCACCTCCTCACCCCCATTGAACCAAATAGGAAATTGATGCCGCGATGGTGTGCCAGTCGAGCCGTCCCGTCAAGACTCTCGACAAAACCCCCTGCAAGACGCCCGGCAGACGCGTGATAAGCCGCCCCCCGGGGGGCGGGGGCGGCGCGAGCCGCCGACATTTCTATAGGTAATAGGGGGGGGGGGGGGGGGGGGGTCCCGGGGTCGC
>NZ_JBHYVB010000012.1:86101-105047 GCF_042750115.1 Streptomyces sp. NPDC059455 | reverse complement strand
CAGGTAATGGTCACCGCGGCCCCGCCGTTTTTCTGTTGCCGCACACAGAATTCCCAAGAGTTGTATACGGGAGTTCTGTTAATTCCGGCCGCTCGCCGTGTTGACGGAATGTTTCGAAGTCCTCACCGGAATCGGGCGGCGCAGCCGGTATTCCGACAGCGCGCGCTCGGTGTGCGTGGTGGCGAGCGCCCGCGCGCGGTCGGCGTCGCCGCGCGCCACCGCGTCCACCAGCGCGCCGTGCTCCGCCCAGGACTCCACGGCCCGCGCGGCCGGGTCGGGGCGCGCGGCACCCTCGGGCGGCACGGGCCGCGGCCCGGGAGCGGCCGCGTACACCCACGCGGTCTTACGGCGCAGCTGGACGAGCAGCGCGGCCAGGCTCGGGCTGCCGGACGCCTGGGCGAGCGTCTCGTGGAACCAGTCGCCCAGCGGCCGCAGTTCGCCGAGCTGACCGCCCTGGGCGCGCTCCCGGCCGAGCCGGACCAGTCCGCGCAGCACCTTCAGATGGGCCTCGGTGCGGCGCTGTGCGGCCCGCGCGGCGCCCAGTGGCTCCAGCAGCGCGCGGATGTCCAGCAGATCGGCCGCCTCGCGCTCGGAGGGCTGGGCGACGCAGGCCCCCGCGTGCCGCCGGGTCGTCACGAAGCCCTCCGACTCCAGGGTGCGCAGGGCCTCGCGGACCGGCACCCGGGAGACGCCGTAGCGCCGGGCGAGCAGTTCCTCGGTGAGGCGGCTGCCGGGCTGATACCCGCCGGAGACGATGTCGTCGCGAATCGCCGCGCAGACCGCGTGTGCCGAAATCCGGCGACCACCCTGGACCGCGTTCGTATCCCCGCTCACTTACGGTCCCGCATTGTCGAACCTCCGCCTTAACGCCCGCGAAACGCGGCCATGGAATGCGCGTTGAACGACTCTATTCCACACGGACGCCATTTCCGATGGCGGGAAGCATTTCATGGCTATTTTTTGGTCAGCGGGCGGTGGCACGCCGAAGGCCCCGTCCGGCGGACGGGGCCTTCTCGGAAGTCTCGCGCGATCTCGGGATCGTGAGACCGCGCGGCGTTCGCGTCGGACGCGCGACGGGTCAGACGTTGACGCCGTGGGTGCGCAGGTACGACAGGGGGTCCATGTCCGAGCCGTAGTCCGCGCTGGTGCGGGCCTCGAAGTGCAGATGCGGTCCGGTCACGTTGCCGGTGGCGCCCGACAGGCCGATCTGCTGGCCGGGGGTGACCTTCTGGCCGACCGAGACGCTGATCGACGACAGGTGGCCGTACTGGGTGTACGTGCCGTCGTTCATCTTGATGACGACATTGTTGCCGTAGGAGCCGCCCCAGCCCGCCTCGACGATCTCGCCCATGCCCACGGAGTGCACCGTGGTGCCGGTGGAGGCGTGGAAGTCGATGCCGGTGTGGCTGCCGGAGGACCACAGCCCGCTGGACGCCTGGTAGCCGGTGGAGACGTAGGAGCCGCTGACCGGCGACACGAAGGTGTTGAGGCGCTTGCGCTCGGCCTCGCGCGCCGCGCGCTCCTTGGCCTCGCGCTCGGCCTTGGCCTTCTTCGCCGCGGCCTCCGCCTTTCTGGCGGCCTCCTGGCGGGCGATCGCCTCTGCCTTGGCCTTGGCGGCGGCCTGCTCGGCGGCGGTCTCCTGGGACTGCGCCTGGGCCTCGATGTGGTCCGCGATCCCATCGCCGATCACGATCGCCTGGGTCAGACCGGTCTGCTGGGGATTGGGGCCCCCGTCGGCCGCGAACGCCTGTCCGGTGATCCCGGCGACCACACCCGAGGCGACGGTCGTGATGCCCACGACGTTCGCGCCCGTGCGGATGTTGACCTTGCTGGTGCGGCGGTGCTTCCCGGTGGCAGTGCGGGTGGACGCCATACTGAGGCGCACTCCTTTCCTTCCTTCTCGCCTACCGGGTTAGCTGACGGGTTCGGAGCAGGAAGGTCTCCTACAGACCCCTCCCCCGGCCGGGGAAGGCGCCCGATTCACCCCTGGGGACGTGTTGGGTCCCCGGCTCCCCTGGCTTGCGCCGTACGGGGACTCGGCGATGACTGTCCGGTGCCGCGGGTGCGGCGGGTCGCTGGCGAACAGCCGGACTGACGCTAAACGGGTGCGCTTTCGATCACCAAACGGTTCCGGTTTTTTGTTGCTCTCCCCACAAACCAAACAAGCAGCCAATCCCATAAATCGGTCATGTCGGAAGGACCCCGGCACCCTTACGGGGCCGGGGTCCTTCCGCTGTCGGCTCATGGACCGGACGTCCGCCGGGCCGCCTGCCGGACCGTCAGTGAGCCGGCCGGACCATCGGTTCCCCGAACGGATCCGGCCAACTCTCATCGGCTCAGTTGGAGATGACGCGCACCTCGCCGATGCCCAGCGCGCGGACCGGCTCCTCGATCGCCGAGGCGTCCCCGACCAACACCGTGACCAGCCGGTCCGCCGGGAAGGCGCTCACCACCGCGGCGGTGGCCTCCACCGTGCCGGTCTCCGCCAGACGGACGTACAACTGCGCCTGGAAGTCGTCCGGAAGATGCTGCTCGACCTGATCGGCGAGGGTGTTCGCGACGGACGCCGCCGTCTCGTACTTCAGCGGGGCGACGCCCACCAGGTTCTGCACCGCGACATCGCGCTCGTCGTCGGTCAGCCCCTCCTCCTTCAGCGTGCGCAGCACCTTCCAGAGGTCGTCCAGCGCAGGGCCGGTGACCTCGGTGGCCACCGAGCCGCTGATCGCCAGCATCGAGGCGCCCGAGGAGCCGCCCGCGGGCGACGAGGGCCCGGAGCGCAGCACCTGGCCGAAGGCGCGCACCCCGTAGGTGTAGCCCTTCTCCTCGCGCAGCACGCGGTCGAGGCGGGAGGTGAGGGTGCCGCCCATGCAGTACGTGCCGAGCACCTGCGCGGGCCAGACCCGGTCGTGGCGGTCGGCGCCCACGCGCCCGATGAGCAGCTGGGTCTGCACCGCGCCCGGCCGGTCGACGATCACCACACGGCCGGTGTCGTCCGCGATGATCGGGGGAGCCGTGCGCGGCGCGCCCGCCCCGCCCGTCCAGGCGCCGAGGGTGTCCGCGAGCGCCCTGTCCAGGTCGACGCCGTCGAGGTCGCCCACGATGACGGCGGTGGCGGTGGAGGGGCGGAGATGCGCCTCGTAGAAGGCCCGCACGGCCGCGGCGTCGATGCCCTCGATGGTCTCCTGGGTGCCCTGGCGCGGCCGGGACATCCGCGACTCGGCCGGGAAGAGCTCCGCGGCGAGGGCCATGGAGGCGCGGCGGGCCGGGTTGGCCAGCTCATGGGGGATCTCGTCCAGCCGGTTGCGCACCAGCCGCTCGACCTCGCCGTCCGGGAAGGCGGGGGCGCGCAGCGCGTCGGCCAGTAGACCGAGCGCCTTGGGCAGCCGGGAGGCCGGGACCTCCAGGGAGACGCGGACGCCGGCGTGATCGGCGTGGGCGTCCAGCGTGGCACCGCACCGCTCGAGCTCGGCGGCGAACTCCTCGGCGTCGTGCTTGTCGGTGCCCTCCGACAGGGCGCGCGCCATGATCGTGGCGACGCCTTCGAGCCCGGCCGGCTCGGCGTCCAGCGGCGCCTCCAGGTTGATCTCGACGGCGACGACCTGCTGGCCGGGGCGGTGGCAGCGCAGCACGGTGAGGCCGTTGGGCAGCTCACCGCGCTCGGGGGCCGGGAACGCCCACGGCCTGGGGGCGCCGCCCTTGGGCTGCGGGTGGAAGGTCATGGTCGCGGTGACGGCGTCGCTCACTGGGCCGCCTCCCCTTCTGCGTCGGTCTCGGCGGCTTCGGCGGTGTCGGCTGCGTCCTCGGCGCCCTGGACGGGCTCGTAGACCAGCACGGCGCGGTTGTCGGGACGCAGCCGCGCCGCGGCCACGGCCCGCACCTCCTCGGGGCTGATGTCGAGCACCCGCTCCACGGCGGTCAGCGCCAGCTGCGGGTCGCCGAAGAGCACCGCGTAACGGCAGAGCTCGTCGGCCCGGCCGCCGACCGTGGCCAGCCGGTCCAGCCACTCGCGCTCGATCTGCGCCTGGGCGCGCTCCATCTCCTGCGGGGTCGGCCCCTCCTCGGCGAAGCGGGCCAGCTCCGCGTCGACGGCGGCCTCGATGGCGGGCACCTCGACCCCGCCGGAGGCCTTCACGTCCAGCCAGCCCAGCGAGGGGGCGCCCGACAGCCGCAGCAGGCCGAACCCGGCGGCCACGGCGGTGCGGTCATGGCGCACCAGCCGGTTGTGGAGCCGGGAGGACTCGCCGCCGCCGAGGACGGTCAGCGCCAGGTCGGCGGCGTCGGACTCACGGGTGCCGTCGTGCGGCAGCCGGTAGGCGGCCATCAGGGCGCGGGCCGGGACCTCCTCCTCCACGACCTCGCGCAGCTGACCGCCGATCACCTCCGGGAGCGTGCCGTCACGGGGCGGCCGCTTGCCCTCGTGGGAGGGGATGGAGCCGAAGTACTTCTCGATCCAGGCGAGCGTCTGCTCGGGGTCGATGTCGCCGACGATCGACAGCACGGCGTTGTTGGGGGCGTAGTAGGTGCGGAAGAACTCCCGCGCGTCCTCCAGGGAGGCCGCGTCCAGGTCGGCCATGGAGCCGATCGGGGTGTGGTGGTACGGGTGGCCCTCGGGGTATGCCATGGCGACGAGCTTCTCGAAGGCGGTGCCGTACGGGACGTTGTCGTACCGCTGGCGGCGCTCGTTCTTGACGACGTCGCGCTGGTTCTCCAGGCTCTCCTCGTCCAGCGCGGTCAGGAGGGACCCCATCCGGTCCGCCTCCAGCCACAGGGCGAGCTCGACCTGGTGGGCGGGCATGGTCTCGAAATAGTTGGTGCGCTCGAAGCTGGTCGTGCCGTTGAGCGAGCCGCCCGCGCCCTGCACCAGCTCGAAGTGGCCGTTGCCGGTGACCTGCGCCGAACCCTGGAACATCAGGTGCTCGAAGAGGTGCGCCAGGCCGGTGCGCCCCTTGACCTCATGGCGCGAGCCGACGTCGTACCACAGACAGACCGCGGCGACCGGGGTCAGATGGTCCTCGGAGAGCACCACGCGCAGGCCATTGGCCAGGCGGTGCTCAGTCGCTTTCAAGCCGCCGGAGCCGGCCTGCTGCGTGGCCGTGTGACCCATGGGCATGTACGTCCCTTCGATCGCGTGATGGAGCGCGTGCCAGCCGCTTGCGCAGCGCTTCTGTCACTGTATGCAAGGGGACGGACATCTGGCGAAGTTCCGGTCCACTCCCGTCCCGCCGAGCTGTCCCGAACCGTTTCGGCGGGCCCTCCGGCGCCGGATCCGGACCCCTTCGAGGGGGCTTCGGGCGGTACCGCCGGGCGCGGTTCCGGGGCCCGCCCCGGCCGCCAGCGCCCCGGGCCGTTCCACACTTGTCGGTGCGCCGGGCCACAATGGTCCGCATCAGATCCCGCATCGGCAGTTGAAGGAGCCCCAAGCGCGATGGCCCGCCGCCGCACGAAGACCCCGCCGCCGGACGACTTCGAGGAGCGCATCCTCGACATCGACGTCGTCGACGAGATGCAGGGCTCCTACCTCGAGTACGCCTATTCGGTCATCTACTCGCGCGCGCTGCCCGACGCCCGTGACGGGCTCAAGCCCGTGCACCGCCGCATCCTCTACCAGATGAACGACATGGGCCTGCGCCCCGAGCGCTCCTATGTGAAGTGCGCCCGCGTCGTCGGCGAGGTGATGGGAAAGCTCCACCCGCACGGCGACGCGTCGATCTACGACGCGCTGGTGCGCATGGCGCAGCCGTTCTCCATGCGCCTGCCGATGGTCGACGGCCACGGGAACTTCGGCTCGCTGGGCAACGACGACCCGCCGGCCGCGATGCGGTACACCGAGTGCCGGATGGCGTCGGCGACCTCGCTGATGACCGAGTCGATCGACGAGGACACGGTCGACTTCTCCCCGAACTACGACGGCAGTGAGCAGGAGCCCGTCACCCTCCCCGCCGCCTATCCGAACCTGCTGGTCAACGGCACGTCCGGGATCGCGGTCGGCATGGCCACCAATATGCCGCCGCACAACCTGGGCGAGGTCATCGCCGCCGCCCGCCATCTGATCAGGCACCCGGGCGCGGACCTCGACACGCTGATGCGGCATGTGCCGGGACCCGACCTGCCCACCGGCGGCCGGATCGTGGGCATGAGCGGCATCCGGGACGCGTACGAGACGGGCCGCGGCACCTTCAAGATCCGCGCCACGGTGGCCGTGGAGGACGTGACGGCCCGCCGTAAGGGCCTCATCGTCACCGAGCTGCCCTTCGCGGTGGGGCCCGAGAAGGTCATCTCCAAGATCAAGGACCTGGTCGGCGCGAAGAAGCTCCAGGGCATCGCGGACGTCAAGGACCTCACCGACCGTGAGCACGGGCTGCGGCTGGTCATCGAGATCAAGAACGGCTTCAACCCCGAGGCCGTGCTGGAGCAGCTCTACAAGCTCACGCCGATGGAGGAGTCCTTCGGCATCAACAACGTGGCGCTGGTGGACGGCCAGCCGCTCACGCTGGGCCTGAAGGAGCTGCTGGAGGTCTACCTCGACCACCGCTTCGACGTGGTCCGGCGGCGCAGCGAGTTCCGGCGCACCAAGCGGCGGAACCGGCTGCACCTCGTCGAGGGTCTGCTGGTGGCCCTGCTCGACATCGACGAGGTCATCCGCCTCATCCGGCAGAGCGAGAACGCGGCGGAGGCCAAGGCGTCCCTCATCGAGCGCTTCGGCCTCTCCGACGTCCAGACGCAGTACATCCTGGACACCCCGCTGCGCCGGCTGACCAAGTTCGACCGGCTGGAGCTGGAGTCGGAGCGCGACCGGCTCAACGCCGAAATCGAGGAGCTCACCCGGATCCTCGACTCCGACGCCGAGCTGCGCAAGCTGGTCTCCTCCGAACTGGCCGCGGTGGCCAAGAAGTTCACCACCCCGCGCCGCACGGTTCTGCTCGAGTCGTCGAACGCGCCGGTGACCGCGGTGCCGCTGGAGGTCGCGGACGACCCCTGCCGGGTGCTGCTGTCCTCCACCGGGCTGCTGGCCCGTACCGCCAACGGCGAGCCGTTCCCGGTCGAGGGGAAGGCCAAGCGCGCCAAGCACGATGTGATCATCTCCGCGGTCCCGGCCACGGCCCGCGGCTCCGTGGGGGCGGTGACCTCCACCGGGCGGCTGCTGCGGCTCTCGGTGGTCGACCTCCCGATCCTCCCGGAATCGGCCGCACCCCCGAATCTGTCGGGCGGGGCACCCATCGCCGAGTTCCTCTCGCTGGAGGACGACGAGGAGCTGATCTGCCTCACCACCCTGGACGAATCCTCACCGGGGCTCGCGATCGGCACGGAGCAGGGCGTCGTCAAGCGCGTGGTCCCCGACTACCCCGCCAACAAGGACGAGTTGGAGGTCATCGGCCTCAAGGAGGGCGACCGGATCGTGGGCGCGGTGGAGCTGTCCACCGGCGAGGAGGACCTGGTCTTCATCACCGACGACGCCCAGCTGCTGCGCTACGCGGCCAGTCAGGTGCGGCCGCAGGGCCGCGCCGCGGGCGGCATGGCGGGCGTCAAGCTCGGCCCCGGCGCCAAGGTGATCGCGTTCACGGCCGTCGACCCGGCGAGCGACGCGGTGGTCTTCACGGTCGCGGGCGCCAGCGGCACGCTCGACGACTCGGTGCAGCAGTCGGCCAAGCTCACCCCCTTCGACCAGTACCCGCGCAAGGGCCGGGCCACGGGCGGGGTGCGCTGCCAGCGGTTCCTGAAGGGCGAGGACTGCCTGGTCATGGCCTGGGCGGGCGCGGTCCCGGCCCGCGCGGCGGGGGCGAACGGCGCCCCGGTGGCCCTGCCGGAGATCGACC
Organism: Streptomyces sp. NPDC059455; assembly: GCF_042750115.1. Taxonomy (NCBI): domain Bacteria; kingdom Bacillati; phylum Actinomycetota; class Actinomycetes; order Kitasatosporales; family Streptomycetaceae; genus Streptomyces; species Streptomyces sp. NPDC059455. The sequence continues at coordinate 97,233 of NZ_JBHYVB010000012.1, read as the reverse complement.
CGCGCCGCGACGGCTCGGGCGAACCGCTCGCCAAACCGGTGACGGTGGTGGCGGGCCCGGTGTAGCCGGTGTAGCCGGGACGGGCGGGTCTGGCCGGACGGGCAGAAGTCCGGCCCGCACAGCCGGACGGGCAGAAGTCTGACCCGGACAGCAGGACGGGCAGAAGTCTGACCCGGACAGCCGGACGGCCCGGATCCGGCCCGGACAGCCGGACACGCCGGGTCTGGCCCGCACGGGCAGGACAGGCCGGTCTGGCCCGGACAGCAGGACGAGCGCGCAGGGGCGCGGCACCGCGAGGGTGCCGCGCCCCTCGCCGTTCACGGGCAAGGTGCTGTTCCCGGGCACAGGCGCCGCTCACGCACCTCAGGCCCATCCGCACATGTGCGGCCCCGCTCCCCGACGCGCTCGCCGACCCACGGCACGGCTCGCCGGGGCCCGGCATGACCCGATGTGACGGCCGCCCCTCTCCCGGCGCCCGGCAGGCCCCTCGCTGCGGTGCCGCAGTGCCGCAGTGGCCCGATTACGCCCGCCCTGCCCAGGACGGGGGCGCTCCTCCGCCGTGCGCACGACCGCACCAGGCTCCCCCGGCTGCCGCCGGGAGCTGCCCCCTGCTCGCGGCCGGGCGCCCCCGTGAAGGCTGGCCCCGGACAGCCGACGGCCCCAGCGAACGATTCAGTGGCCACTGCCATTGCGCCGGGCGCGCATCTGGCGGAGGGCGAGGCGCGCGCCGTCGTGGCCGCGGTCCGCCGCCCGCTGGAAGTGCCGCTCCGCCTCGCCCAGCTCGCCGCGGTCCAGGTGGACGGTGCCGAGCACCACCATGGCCGAGAGATCCCCCGTCTCGGCGGCCTTGCCGAGCCAGTGGACCGCCTCGGCGTACGCGCCCCGCTGCCCCAGCCCGATGCCGTAGACGGTCATTCCCCGCGGATCACCGGCCTCGGCCGCCTTACGGGCCAGCGGTTCGGGAATCGGCCGCCCCTCGTCGTAGGCCGCCGTCACCATGGCACTCAGCCCGGGATCCAGCGAGCGCGCCCCGCGTCTCCCCCGGCGGCCGCGCCACCGCGCCCAAAACCCACTCATATCCGCCCCCTCCGCCCCTGGCGCCATTTTCCCGCCTGCTCCCACCCCATGGAACGGCGAGTACGCGGCGGAATACGGACTGCCGCGTTCCGCCGCCCGGGGCCGATGAGGCGCCGTCCGGCTCTGGTCGTGCGTCCCTCCACCACGGCTCCGGCGCGTACGCACGACCCGGCGAGCGCTCTCGATCAAGAGAGGTTAGGCTTACCTTCGTGAGCACGTGCGCGACCGCCTCCCGCGACCTGTCCGAGCCGCTCGCCGGGACGGCGGCCACCGCCTCCACCTGGCTGCTGGTGGAACAGCCCGGGCCTTGGGGCACCGAGGCCCTCACCGCCAGCCGCCTCGACCCGGCCGTAGGGCGCGCCCTGGAGCGCGCCGCCGAGGGCACCGGCGTACGGGTCGCGCTCATCCGTCGCCCCGGCCGCCACGCCGATCTGCACACCGGCGCCCGGCACCGGGTGTTCGTGGCCCACACCCGGCCCGGCCGCTCCTGGATCCGCACCACCGCCCTGGACGACCCCGGCCGCCTGCTCGGCCTGGACTTCGCCACGCTGGGCGCGGGCGACCCCGACGGGCTCACCCTGCGGCCCCACACACCCCACGAGCCCCATGACCCCGGCGCCTGGGAGGAGTACACCGGCGATCCGCTGGTGCTGGTGTGCACCAACGGCAAGCGCGACCGCTGCTGTGCCCTCCTCGGCCGCCCGCTGGCCGGTGAGCTGGCCGCCTCCGGGGTGCACAGCACGTGGGAGATCACCCATATCGGCGGCCACCGCTTCTCCCCCACCCTCGTCGTGCTGCCGCACGGCTACGCCTACGGCAGGGCCACCGCGCAGGGCGTCAAGGACGTCATCGAGGCGCTGCGCGACGGCCGGGTGGTCACCGACGGCTGCCGCGGCCGATCCGCCTGGGAGCGCCCCGGCCAGGCGGCGGAGCTGGCCGTACGCGAGCTGACCGGCGAGGACGGAGCCGACGCGCTGACCGTCGTACGGACCGAGGGCGAGGCCCCGGTCCGGTCCGTGACCGTCGCGCACCGCGACGGCCGGGCCTGGCGGGTGAGCGTCGCGCAGCTCGCCGCGGCGCCGCCGCGGCCGGAGAGCTGCGGCTTCCCCCTGGGCTCCCCGGCCCGGATGGAGGTCCTCGGGATCCGGACCGCCCATCGGCCCGCACCCGGCGTACGAGCGATGGCCGCCGGACGCCTCTGACCCCACGACGCCCCGCTCCCGTAAGCCCGCACCCGCCCCCGCTGCACCTCGGGAGACCGCCGTTCCCGGCCCCCTCCCCAGGGTCCTGCCCGGGCCCCTCCCACCCGCCCTTGGTTACCCTTCGTTGCCATGAGCGCCGCGATACCGCCGGGGCCGGCAGCCACGGCCACAAGGTGGCGCATCGGCTGGCCCCGACGCGTCTTCTCCCAGGTCCTGCTGATGCAGCTGGCCATCGCCACGGGTGTCACCGTGCTCGCGACCGGCCTCTTCCTCGCGCCGCTCAGTGACCACCTCGACGACCAGGCCATGCGCCGCGCCCTCGCCATCGCCCAGACCACGGCCGCCGAGCCCCGGATGGCCGAGGCGCTCCAGCACACCCGGCCCACCCCCGGCGGGCCGGTGCAGACCGAGGCGGAGCGCATCCGCCGGGCGACCGGCGCCGAATATGTCGTGATCATGGACCGGCGCGGGGTGCGCTGGTCCCACACCTCCCCGGACGAGATCGGGAAGCATGTCTCCACCGACCCCACCGAGGCCCTCGAGGGCCGGGAGATCATGGAGATCGACGACGGCACCCTCGGCCGGTCGGCCCGCGGCAAGGTGCCCCTGCGCGCCGGGGACGGCCATATCGTGGGCGCCGTCTCCGTGGGCATCTCCTACGAGAGCGTGCGCGCCCGGCTCGTCGCCGCGGTCCCGGAGATGCTCGCCTACGCGGGCGGCGCGCTCGCGGTCGGCGCCCTGGCCGCGTACGTGGTCTCCCGCCGGCTCCAGCGGCGCACCCATGACCTGGCCTTCTCCGATATCTCGGCACTGCTCGCCGAGCGCGAGGCGATGCTGCACGGCATCCGGGAGGGCGTCGTCGCCCTCGACGCCCACGGCCGCATCCGGCTGATCAACGACGAGGCCCAGCGGCTGCTGGATCTGCGCCCCGAGGACACCGGGCAGCCCCTGGAGGCGGTGCTGTCCCCGGGCCGTACGACCGATGTGCTGTCCGGGCGGGTCACCGGCGCCGATCTGCTGACCGTCAGCGGCGGCCGGGTGCTGGTCGCCAACCGGATGCCGACGGACGACGGCGGTGCGGTGGTCACCCTGCGTGACCGCACCGAACTGGAGCGGCTGGGCCGCGAGCTGGACGGCACCCGGGGCCTGATCGACGCCCTGCGGGCCCAGGACCATGAGCACGCCAACCATATGCACACCCTCCTCGGCCTGATCGAACTCGAACTGCACGACGAGGCGATGGAGTTCATCACCGAGGCGATCGGGGTGCACCGGGCCACCGCCGAGCAGGTCACCGAGCGGGTGCACGATCCGCTGCTGGCCTCCCTGCTGGTCGGCAAGGCCACGGTCGCCACCGAACGCGGCGTCTCGCTGTCCGTCGCCGAGGACAGCCTGCTGCCCAACCGGCTGGTGGACCCACCGGGGGTGGTGACGATCGTCGGCAATCTCATCGACAACGCCCTGGACGCGGCGGTCGGTTCGGCGGAGCCGCGGGTCGAGGTGGAACTGTGCGCCGACGACCGTACGGTGCTGCTGCGGGTCTCCGACACCGGCCCCGGGATCCCCGCCGACCGGCGCGACGTGGTCTTCACCGAGGGCTGGTCGACCAAGGAGCCGCCCGCGCACGGCAAGCGCGGCATAGGGCTCGCGCTGGTCCGCCGCCTCGCCGAACGCCAGGGCGGCAGCGTCCGCGTGTCCGACCGCGAGGGCGGGGGCGCGGAGTTCACCGTCGTCCTCCCCGAGGCGCTGGCCGAACAGCCGGCCGGGGCGCCGCTGACCGCGACAGGAGAGCCACGATGACCCTTGGAACCGGACCGGGCGGGCCCCTGGAAGTGCTGGTCGTGGACGACGACGTCCGGGTGGCCCGGGTCAACGCCGCGTACGTCGGCAAGGTGGCCGGATTCCGCGTCGCCGGGCAGGCGCACACCGTCGCCCAGGCGCTGGCCTTCCTGGAGGGCCCCCAGGGCGCCCACGTCGACCTGGTGCTGCTCGACCACTATCTGCCGGACGAGACGGGGCTGTCGCTGGTGCGGCGGCTGCGGCAGCTCGGCCACCACACCGACATCATCATGGTGACCGCGGCCCGCGACATCACGACCGTCCAGGCGGCGATGCGCCATGGCGCGCTGCAGTACCTGGTCAAGCCGTTCACCTTCGCGGGGCTGCGCGCCAAGCTGGAGGGGTACGCGGCGCTGCGCCGTGCCCTGGAGGGCGACGGCGAGGCCGGGCAGGACCAGGTGGACCGGATCTTCGGCGCCCTGGGCGGCGCCTCGGCCGGCCCCGCGGAGCTGCCCAAGGGCCATTCGGCGCTCACCGCCGATCTCGTACGGGAGGTGCTGCGGGGCGCGGAGGGCCCGCTGTCGGCGCAGGAGGTGGCCGAGCGCTCCTCGCTCAGCAGACAGACCGCACAGCGCTATCTGAAGCTGCTGGAGCGCACGGGCCGGGTGCGGCTCAGCCTCAAATACGGCGAGACCGGCCGCCCCGAGCACCGCTACGACTGGGTCTGAGCTCTCCCCGCCTCAGGCCGCGCCCGCCCCGGTGAGGGCCCGCACCTCCGTCTCGGCGTGCTTGGCGGCATGGCCGGGCACGTCCGCCGGGGCCGGTGAGGTGACCGTCCCGAGCCAGCCCGCGAGGAACCCGAGGGGCACCGAGACCAGCCCCGGGTTCTGGAGCGGGAAGAGGTGGAAGTCCACCCCGGAGAAGATCGCGTCCGGGCCGCCGGAGACCACCGGGGACAGCACCACCAGCACCACCGCCGGAAGCAGCCCCCCGTAGACCGACCAGACCGCGCCACGCGCGGTGAACCGCCGCCAGAACAGCGAGTACAGCAGCACCGGAAGGTTCGCCGACGCGGCGGCGGCGAACGCGAGCCCCACCAGGAACGCCACATTGAGGTCCTCCGCGAGCAGCCCCAGCCCGATCGCGGCCGCCCCGATCCCCACCGTGGCGATCCGCGCGACCACCACCTCGCCACGCGGGGTGCGGCCCGCCCGCCTGCTCAGCGAGGAGTAGAGGTCATGGGCGACGGAGGCCGAGGAGGCGAGGGTGAGCCCGGCGACGACGGCCAGGATGGTGGCGAAGGCGATCGCTGCGACGACCGCGAACAGCACCGTGCCCCCGGTCGATCCGGCGCCGCCGCCGAGGTCGAGCGCGAGCAGCGGAACGGCCGTGTTCCCGGCCGCGTTGGAGGTCCGTACGGCATCGGTGCCCAGCACGGCGGCCGCGCCGAAGCCGAGCACGATCGTCATCAGGTAGAAGCCGCCGATCAGCCAGATGGACCAGATCACCGAGCGGCGGGCGGCCCGGGCGGTGGGCACGGTGTAGAAGCGCGAGAGGATGTGCGGCAGCCCGGCGGTGCCCAGCACCAGGGCGAGGCCGAGGCTCACGAAGTCCAGCCGGGCGGTCCAGTCGCCGCCGTATTTGAGCCCGGGGGCGAGGAAGTCCACGCCGTGGCCGCTGTTGCGCGCGGCGGTGCTGAGCAGGGTGTCGAGATCGCCGCGGAAGCGGACGAGGACCAGGGCGGTCAGCGCGATCGCCCCGCCCATCAGCAGCCCGGCCTTCACGATCTGGATCCAGGTCGTGGCGCGCATCCCGCCGAGCGCCACGAAGACCACCATCAGGGTGCCCACGCCGATCACCGTCCAGGCGCGGGCGCGGCCGCCCGTCTCCCCGAGCAGCAGGGCGACCAGACTGCCCGCGCCGACCATCTGGGCCACGAGATAGAGCACACAGACCGTGACCGAGGAGATGCCCGCGGCGATCCGGACCCGGCGCTCCCGCATCCGGGCGGCCAGCACATCGGCCAGGGTGAACCGGCCGCAGTTGCGGACCAGTTCGGCCACCAGCAGCAGGACCACCAGCCAGGCCACGAAGAAGCCCACGCAGTACAGCACCCCGTCGTAGCCGAAGAGCGCGATCAGGCCGGAGATCCCGAGGAAGGACGCGGCGGACATGTAGTCACCGGCGATGGCGAAGCCGTTCTCCATCGGGGAGAACAGCCGCCCGCCCGCGTAGAACTCCTCCGGCGAGCCGTGCCGCCGGCGCCCCGCCCAGGTGGTGATGGCCAAGGTGGCCGCCACGAAGACGCCGAAGAGCAGCAGCGCCAGGCCCTGCTGATCGCCGGTCACCGCCCGTGCCCCCGCATCATCTCCTGCGTCACCCAGCGGAGTTCGAGCGCGACCCGGTCCCGGCGCAGCCGTGCGTGCCGGGCGTACGCCCAGGTCAGCAGGAAGGTGGTGGCGAACTGCGCGAGCCCCGCGACCATCGCCACATTGAGCGTGCCCACGACCGGGCGGGCCATCAGCCGGGGTGCGGTGGTGGCCGCGACGACATACGCGAGGTACCAGATGAGGAACGCGGCGGCCGCGGGGAACACGAACCGGCGGTAGCGCCGGCGCACCTCCTGGAAGGCGGCGCTGCCGTGCACCTCCGTGTAGACCGCCTGGGCGGCGGGCGGACGCGCGCGCCCGCGTTCGCCCTCCGTGTCGTCCGCCTCACCCCAGCCGGACGCGAGCGCGTCGTACCACGGGTCCTCCAGCCGCGCCGCTCCCGTGTCGCGCGCGTTGTGCATGTCCACCCCGAACACTCCTTGTTCACTGCGGCATTCGCCGCGTGACCAAGGATGTGCAGATCAGAAAGATCCAGAGCCCTTCAATACCGGACCTTCACCCCATCAGGTGACTCAGGTGATGAACGGCCCGGAAGCGGCACTACAGAAGCGGGCAGCGCGGGGAAACGCCGACGGGGTCCCCCGGGTGGGAGACCCCGCCGGACCGGCCCTGCCGAGGGGCCGGGCGTCAGACGTCGATGCGCGACCGGTCCAGGGTCGCCGCCGAGTTGGTGATGAACTCCTTACGGGGCGCGACCTCATTGCCCATGAGCAGGTCGAAGGCGCGCTCGGCGGCCTCCAGGTCGCTGATGTTGATGCGCCGCAGGGTGCGGTGGCGCGGGTCCATCGTGGTCTCCGCGAGCTGGTCGGCGTCCATCTCACCGAGACCCTTGTAGCGCTGGATGCCGTCCTTGTAGCGGACCTCCCGGCGCTGGAGGTCCAGCAGCGTCGCCTGGAGCTCCTGGTCGGAGTAGGTGTAGAGGTACTTGCTCTGCCCCCGCTTGGGGTTCACCAGCTCCACCCGGTGCAGCGGCGGCACCGCCGAGAAGACCCGCCCCTGCTCGACCATCGGCCGCATATAGCGCTGGAAGAGGGTCAGCAGCAGACAGCGGATGTGGGCGCCGTCGACATCGGCGTCGGCGAGGAAGATCACCTTGCCGTAGCGCGCCTGGTCGATGTCGAAGGTCCGGCCCGAACCCGCCCCTATGACCTGGATGATCGCGCCGCACTCGGCGTTCTTCAGCATGTCCGAGACGGACGACTTCTGGGTGTTGAGGATCTTGCCACGGATCGGCAGCAGCGCCTGGAACTCGGAGTTCCGGGCCAGCTTGGCCGTGCCCAGCGCCGAGTCGCCCTCGACGATGAACAGCTCGCTGCGGTCCACGTCGTCGCTGCGGCAGTCGGCCAGCTTCGCGGGCAGCGAGGAGGACTCCAGCGCGGTCTTACGGCGCTGCGCCTCCTTGTGCTGACGGGCCGCGATGCGCGTACGGGCCGCGGCCACGACCTTCTCCAGGATGGCGCGGGCCTGCTGCTTGTCGTCCCGCTTGGAGGAGGTCAGGAACGCCTTGAGCTCCTTGGCGACCACATTGGCCACGATGCGGGAGGCCGCCGAGGTGCCCAGCACCTCCTTGGTCTGGCCCTCGAACTGCGGCTCCGCCAGCCTTACGGTCACCACCGCCGTCAGGCCCTCCATGGCGTCGTCCTTGACGACGTCGTCCTCGGCGACCCGCAGCAGCTTGGTGGCGCGCAGCGCCTCGTTCACCGTCTTGGCGATCGAGCGCTCGAAGCCGGAGACGTGAGTGCCGCCCTTGGGGGTGGCGATGATGTTGACGAAGGACTTGACCGTCGTGTCGTAGCCGGTGCCCCAGCGCAGCGCGATGTCGACGCCCAGCTCCCGGGAGACCTCGGACGGGGTCATGTGGCCGCGCTCGTCGAGGACCGGCACGGTCTCCTTGAAGGTGCCCGCCCCGGACAGCCGCAGCACATCGCAGACGGCCTTGTCCTGGGCGAGGTACTCGCAGAACTCGCTGATCCCCCCGTCGTACCGGAAGGTCTCCTCGACCGGCCCCTCCTGCCCCTCCAGACCGCGCTCGTCCCGGACCACCAGGGTGAGCCCCGGCACCAGGAACGCGGTCTGCCGGGCGCGCGCGTACAGCGTCTCCACGGAGAGCTTGGCGTCCTTGAGGAAAATCTGGCGGTCCGCCCAGTAACGGGTGCGGGTGCCGGTGCGGGTCTTGGGAACCCTCTTGCCCTTGAGGAGGCCGCTGGACGGGTCGAACGGGGCGTCCGGCCCGGATTCGGTGAAGATCCCGGGGACGCCGCGGCGGAAGCTGATCGAGTGGGTCTTGCCGCCGAGGTCCACCTCCACGTCGAGACGGGCGGACAGCGCGTTCACCACGGAGGCGCCGACGCCGTGCAGGCCGCCGGAGGCCGCGTACGCGCCGCCGCCGAACTTTCCGCCGGCGTGCAGCTTGGTCATCACGAGCTCGACGCCGGACAGCCCCGTCTTGGGCTCGATGTCCACCGGGATCCCCCGGCCGTTGTCCCGCACCTCCACGGATCCGTCGTCGTGGAGGATCACCTCGATGTGATCGCAGAAGCCGCCCAGGGCTTCGTCCACCGAGTTGTCGATGATCTCCCAGAGGCAGTGCATGAGACCACGGCTGTCGGTGGAGCCGATATACATGCCGGGGCGCTTGCGCACCGCCTCGAGCCCCTCGAGGACGAGAAGGTGCCGCGCGGTGTAGTTACCGCCGCCCCGGTCTGCTCCGGTCAGCAGCGCTGTGGACGGCACGGACGTGTCGGCGGTCACGCGGTTCGCTCCTCGCTGAATTTCTGGTTGGCCCGGCTATGGGCACGATGGTGGCACGGTCGCCCGACAGAGCGTACCGAGGCTTGATAGAGCCTTTGTGCCGCCACCCGTTGAAACGTCCATGCTAGTCGCGCCGGCCACCGTTTCGCTCGTACGTTCGATAGCTCACGGCGGTGCCGCACAGATCACGTTCCCTTTCAGGCATGAACCATTTAGGCTCCGGGCACGTCCTCATTCACAACCGGCAACCCAGCCGGGAGGGCAAACCAGACAATCGACGCGAAGCATCAAAGCTAGGCAATACGGCTCATTCGCCGCCAAACGTCACCATCCGGCCTACTCAGAAGCAACTTTTGGGAAAAAGCCACGAGCGGGAACGATTTCAGGCTGGTTGGATGTTGACCCTGGTACGACAGCTCGTCGAGCTAGAGAAGAGGCGACGTGACTACTGTTCTGACCCCCGCGAGCCCGTTGACGGCCGCTGACCGCTGCGATCGCTGCGGCGCCCAGGCGTACCTGCGCGTCGTGTTGATCAGCGGTGGTGAACTGCTCTTCTGTGCCCACCACGGGCGCAAGTTCGAGCCGGAACTCAAGAAGATCGCCGCGGAAATACAGGACGAGACCGAGCGACTCACGGCCGTTCAGGCGTCCGCGTCCGAAGACGAACGCTGACGCCTCATACCCACGACGACGAGCGACGCCGGCCCAGGGCCGGACTGCGGGCGGTCTGCCCCCTGAGCGGGGCGGCCGCCCACGCCCGTACCGTGGGTCTTTCCGCACTTCCGGCATGCCCCAGGGACAGCCCTTCGGCATGCCCAACGGCCCTGCGGGGCTCACTCCGGGACCCCTTGCAGGCCCTTCCGCAGGCGCCCTCGACCTCCGCGTCAGTCATGGGCGGCCACCAGGCCGGCCACCGAAGAGATCCTCGTGTAGACGCCGGGCCGCCCCGCCACGGCGCATCCACTCCCCCAGGACACCAGGCCCACCAGCTGCCCACGGACCACCAGAGGCCCTCCACTGTCCCCCTGACAGGCGTCCCGGCCCCCGTCCGGCAGCCCGGCGCAGACCATGGAGCGCGGGTCGTAGTCCCCCTCCGCGTTGCCCGGATAGGCGGTCTCACAGACGCTGTCGGCCAGCACCCGGACCGTCGCGGTGCGCAGCGACGAGGCATAGGTGCCATCGCCCTCCGTATCGCCCCAGCCGTACACCGCGGCCCGCTCACCCGGCCGGTACGCCTGGTCGCCGGCGCCCGCCATGCGGATGGTGTAGGCCGCGGGCACCGCGACCCCCAGGGTGAGCACCGCGATGTCCCCGGCCCGGTTGTCGCCCTCGTAGGCCGGATTGACCCACACCCGCGCCGGCGAGTACTCCGCCCCGTCCTTCTTCCGCAGGTCGTTGCGGCCGATGATCACCTTCAGGTCCCGCACCTCCCGCCAGTCCTTGCCGAGCACCCCACGGCTCAGACAGTGGGCCGCCGTGACGACCGTTGTGGGGCCCACCACCGCCCCGCCGCAGAACTGGCCCGACCTCTTGCCCCCGAAGAGCTCACGGCTGGCCACGGCCACCGCCCAGGGCGCCTCGACCGTACGGGCCGGACGGCCGCCGATCACCACCCGGTCGGCCGTCGCCGGGGCGGGCGCGGTGAGCACTATCGCGAGCGCGGCGGCCAGCGGCACCGCCAGGGCGATGAGGAGCGAGCGGGGCGACCTAGGCATGCGGCCTCCTGACCATACGGAGCAAGACGCATACTCAGCGTTACCCCCTCTGTCGCGAAGCGCATCCCGAGTGGGCCAAGCGGGGAACAGGACGCCAGCCTTGGCACCGCGCAGCCGGGGGGGGGGGGGGGCCCCGCGGGGGGGGCCGCGCCCCGCGGGCGGCCCGCGCCGCGCGCAGTGCCGCTGGTGAGCGGGCGCGGCCAAAAAACCGGGGAAAC